>JALWLQ010000045.1 GCA_027084095.1 Persephonella sp. | reverse complement strand
TTTTCGCATTAGCCACAGACCCAATTTACATAGGAACTGGAGGTTATACAATAGGTAGAGTTGATAATACAATCGTCAGAGACCCAATAACAAATGTCCCTAAAATCCCTGGAAGTAGCTTAGCAGGGACTTGGCGGTATTATGTCGTTTTAGAAATACATAAATATTTTTCAAATGATGAATTTAGAAAAGATAAATCTAAAAGGAAAGAAAAGGTGAAGGAATTTTTAAACAGTAAAGGTAAGGATAAGTTAGAAGATTTATCTGATGATGAAAAAAAAGAATTTATGAAATCTATTTTCAACACTGAAAAGAATTGGGTTCTTTGTGAAGGAAACAGATATATAGGAATTAAATGTGCAGGGCAAGATGATACCCCATATCTTGATTTTGAAAAAAATGGTACTGATGAAGAAAAAAATAAAACTGGACATTGTGGACATTGTATTGTCTGTAAAGGATTTGGATTTTCAAAAAGAGATATAAGCTGGCAAGGAATGGTATTTTTTAGTGATTTAAATATCTTATTCTTTCCTGTCTTTACAATAAAAGGGACAAAATGGATAACAACTGTTTCAAGATTAAAAGAAATTAAATTAAGAGATATAGATAGTAAGGCAGGAAAAGAACAAGATGATGAAAATCTATGTTTCGTTTTTGAAAAGCTCGCAGAAGATGAAAGTGTTGGGCATATAAATTTAGGATGGCTATACTTACCTTATAAGATTGAGAACAATGGAAGTTTGAAGAATAACATTCAAGAAATATTAGAAAACTTGAAATTTAAAGTTAGTTTTTCTTTAAAAGACATAATCATTGTCCCAGACAGCCTATTCTCCCATATAGTAAACTCAAATCTTGAAGTTAGAACTTCAGTATCAATTGACCCAATCACCGGAGCAGCAAAAGAAGGAGCATTATTCACTTCAGAGGCAATCCCAAGGGGAACTATTTTCTATGGAAATATTAGAATTTTTGATAAAAGTATTTTTGAGGAGATAGAAAATAAGCTAAAACCTTTGCCAGATAAAGATAAACTTAGCAATGCGTTAAAAGATAGCAAACATTACTATGAAACTCTTGGTATTGGCGGAATGACTACAAGAGGCTTTGGAAGGTTAAAAATAACATCTCCTAATTGGAAAGAGGAGGATAAAAATGGCACAAGAAAATAAACCAGAAAACTTAGAAGCTTTAATAAGTAAAATCTCCTTTGAAATAGTAAACGAAGGAATATTAGATGAAACTGAAATAAATAAACTTTTAGGTGTTCTTTCAAGCAATGGTGTTTATGCAATGTGGGTTTATGCGTTGGATAAACTTGGAGTTAAATTTTATGATAGTGTTGATAAGTTAAAGGAAGAAAAAATTTTTAAATTGTTAGGTAAGTTTGCTAATTTGGATAAATATTTAATAAAAAGTTTAGATTATGAGCAACTGTTAAATGAAATTGCTAATTTAACTGGTGAAATAAAACAATTAGAAAATGGTTTAAAACAAGCTCAAGGAAATGACAAAAAAGCAATATTAGAAAATATTAAAGTTAAAGAAAAAGATAGAAATGAAAAATTAACAACATATTTCATTAAGATTGCCAATGACATCCACAAGCTCCTTTTCCTAAAACAACTTTTAGAAAAAACATTTGTTTATGCAAGATACCATGCAAAAGCACTACAAGACGGAGAATAAAATGGGATGGTATAAGCTTGTTTTTAAACAAAAACAGCCCATACATGTAGGGTCAGCTAAATGGGGAGTGGTCAAAGAAACAGATATATTTATTCCTGGTTCTACAATGTGGGGAGCTTTAACAAATACATATTTGCAAGCCAAAAAAGATGAGATAAAGAAAATAGATGAAAAGGAATATGAAAACAACTTAAAGAAAATAGGAGAATATTTTGTAAAAATCTCCAATTTTTTTCCAAGTTTTGATAGAAAAAATGTTTTACAACCTACCTATCGGAAAGGAGAATTTGGATATCTAATACCAGATACAAAAGAATTTCTACCTGAAGATAAATTTAGATTTTATTTTGTTGATACTTTAGTTCAAACAGCTATAGAACCAGTAACAAGACAAGCAAAAGACGAGAGTTTACATGAACTTGATTACATATTACCAAAACCAAAACAAAAGTTAGAATATTTCAGAGATAATCTTTACTGGATAGGGATTATTCAAATAAATGAAAAAAAATTAAAGAACTTTCTGAAAAATGTAAAAAACATTTTCGTTGGAGCAGATGTCAGATACGGATATGGAGAGTTAGAATTAGTAAGTGTTAGTCCTTTAGATGATAATGATAAAAATTTTTGGTGGATAAATGGTAATAATATAGAAATAAAAATGAATGAACCCTCTCCTTATTTCATAGAAACCAAAAATAAATTAGAATTAGAAGGAGAACTTCTTCTTATACCAGATATGGATTTTAGAGGGGGAACCCCTAAACTAATTGAGGCAAAATTTTTCGCTTCTATAGGAAGTAAAATCGATAGTTCTACAGAAGACTTAGAACTATATAAAGGCAAATTACTCCTAAAGAAATAACAAACAGAAATTTTCCCCTTTACCGTATTTTAGAAATCCTGTTGCTCTTATGATATCTATCTTTGAAAAGTTTTTATACCTGATTAAAATTTAGCATATAAATAAAACAAATTTTTTTGTAAAATTAAAGAATAAAGAGGATTTAAGATGGAAATAAAAAATAAAAATATTTTAATAACAGGTGGTGCAAAAAGAATAGGTAAAGAAATTGCCCTTTATCTTGGGAAAGAAGGGGCAAATATTGTAATTCATTACAAAACCTCACAAAAAGAAGCCCAGGAAGTTGTAAACACACTTCAAAGTTATGGTGTCCAAGCTATTGCCCTTCAAGCTGACCTTGAAAAAACTCAGGAAGCCATCAATCTTGCACAAGAAGCCATTAAACACTTTGGACATATAGATGTGCTGGTTAATAATGCCTCCATATACTATCCAGTAGAACTGGAGAAAACAACAGAAGAAGATTTAGACCGATTTTATAATGTCCACGTAAAATCTGTATTTTTTCTCTCCAGAGAGCTTGGGAAAACAATGTACAAAAGAAAAAAAGGTAAAATAATAAATATCTCCGATTATAGTGCCCTTAGACCTTACAAAGATTATACTGCTTATACTATATCTAAGGGTGCTATGCTGACCCTTACAAGAGCTTTTGCAAAAGAATTTGCCCCCTATGTCCTCGTAAATGCAATACTACCAGGTCCTATAGTCCCACCTCCAGAATACGAAGACATAGAAACTCCTTTGAAAAAAACATTGATAAAAAGATGGGCAGGAGAGCAGGAAATAGCAAAAGCTGTTGAATTTCTAATAAAATCAGATTTTGTAACAGGTTCTTTTATACCAGTTGAAGGAGGAAGATTGATTTGTTGAAAAATACAATAACATTTTTAGGCACTGGTGGTGGTAGAGTTGTTGTCTTTAGACAGATAAGGCATTCAGGAGGACTGTGGCTCAATCTGGAAGGAGTTAATATCCTGATTGACCCTGGTCCCGGTAGTTTGGTAAGGATATTTGAACAGGGATTTGACACAAGAGATATAGATATTATAGTTGTATCTCACCGACATCTTGACCATTCTGCAGACCTTAACTCCATTTTAGAGTCTGCATCAGAAAGCAAGAAAAAACCAAAAGATGTTCTTGTTGCTCCTATTGATGTTGTAGAAGGAGAAGACCCAATATTACTAAAATATCTCAGGGATGCAGTTTCCCAATATATTCAGCTTAATGAAAAAACAGATTTTGAATATGAAGGCATAAAAATAAAAGGCAGGGTAAAACATATACACCCCGGTGCTGAAACCTACGGTATAGAGTTTCATTCTGGCAACAAAAAGGTCGTATATGTTCCATGTGGAAAATTTTATGAAGGAATGCTTGAAGGATATTCTGAAAATGCTGACCTTATGATTTTTAACACAACTTTTCCCCACAGAACAGAAAAGTATTACCACTTATCTGCTGATGATGTTGAACTGATGCTTGAAAGATACAGACCTAAAAAAGCCGTAATTACACATTTTAGCCTTGCCATGCTCAAAGAAGAACCTGACAAAATTGCAGCCAAACTGCAAAGAAAAACAAATATCCCGGTAATAGCAGCCTACGATGGAATGAAGATAGAAATTTAGGGGTGTAATAGATGAAAGGAATTATTATCGGTGGAGGAATTATCGGATTATCTATAGCCAGAGAGCTCCATAAAAATGGTTATGAAATAGCAATTATTGAAACTCTGAAAATAGGAAGAGGTGCTTCCTGGACTGCCGGTGGAATGCTGGCACCTCAGGCAGAAGGATTAGAACCTGGGGACTTCCTTAATTTTTGTTTAGATAGCCGTGATATGTATGACAGCTTTGTAAGAGATATAGAAAGGGATACCCATCAGGAAGTTGGATACTGGAAATGTGGAATATTATGCCCTGCCTTTTCAGAAGAAGAGGAAACCGAACTCAAAAAAAGAATTGAAAAATATAAACAACTTGAATTAACAGGAAAATGGCTGGATAGAAAAGAGTTGGAAGATATCTATCCCTCCCTTGGAAAAGAAATCAGGGGAGCAGCCTTATTCCCAGATGATGCACAGGTTGATAACAGGTTATTGATGATTGCCCTTGAAAAATATATTCGCTCAAACAGGATTGAACTTCATGAATTTACCAAAGCAGAAAAAATAATTCATTTTAATGGTAAATTTGTTGGAGTAAAGACAAACAAAAGTATAATTGAAGGGGATTTTTGTGTTATAGCTGCCGGTGCCTGGACGGATATACTTTATAAAAGTCATGTTTTTCCAATAAAAGGAGAAATGGCTGCTATAGATATTTCTCCTAAAGATATAGATAGAATTATCTTTAGTTCACGAGCTTACCTTATACCAAGAAAGGATTACAAAAGGCTTGTAATAGGTGCAACCGAAGAAATGGTAGGATTTAAAGATGGTAATACAGTAAAAGGATTGATGCAATTATTTAACGGACTAAAGGATACTCTTCCCCATTTAATAAACCAAAATATTCAGGAAACATGGTTTGGATATAGACCGGCAACACCTGACTTCTTACCGGTAATTGGGAAAACCGACATAAAAAATCTTTATGTAGCAACAGGGCATTACAGAAATGGAATTCTTCTTGCCCCTGCAACTGCAAAAATAATGTTTGACCTTATAGGCAAAAATATAGAAAGTTTTTATCTGGAAAAATTTTCTATAAAGAGGTTTAGAGAAGGAAATGGGTAGACTGGATAAAATTAAGCCTTTTATTGTTATGGACATAGTTCGGGAGGCTGCGAAATTTAAGGATACTATTCACTTTGAGATAGGAGAGCCTGACCTTCAGCCCCCTGCAGCTGTATGGGAAATAGCAGAAAAAGCCGTTAAAGACAGGCTAAATCATTACACAGAAAGTTTAGGCTTACCTCAGCTAAGGGAAAAAATATCTGAGTTCTATCTGCATAAATATGGTGTTGAGATATCACCTTCCAGAATTGCCCTCACAGTTGGAACCTCAGGTGCATTTCTCGTTGCTTATTCAATACTTCTTGACGACGGAGATAAGATAGCTTTGCCTGACCCATCTTATCCATGCTATAAGAACTTTGCACATATTCTTGATATAGACCCTGTTTTAATACCTGCCGGAAAAGAAACAGATTATCAGCTCACCGTTGATGTTCTTTCAAAATACAAAAATATAAAAGCAGTCCATATCTCATCTCCAGCTAATCCAATTGGAAATTTATACTCAGAAAAAAATCTGAAAGAGCTTGCTGAATATTGTCAAGAAAATAACATATATTTTATCTCAGATGAAATATATCACGGACTTGTTTATGAAGGAAAAGAACATACAGCCCTTGAATTTTCAAACAGGGCAATTGTGATTAATGGGTTTTCAAAATATTTCTGTATGCCCGGTTTTAGACTTGGATGGATAATACTACCTGAGGAGCTTATAAGAAAAGCTGAAATAGTTATGCAAAATGTTTTTATATCTCCACCAACTATAAGCCAGTATGCAGCTTTAGGAGCCTTTGATTATCAGCATTTAGAAGAAAACAGAAAAGTTTTCCTTGAAAGAAGAAATTTCCTGTATTTACGGCTAAAAGAAATATTTGAGATAGATGCTCTTCCTCAAGGGGCATTTTACATCTGGGCTAATATAGAGAAATATTCTTCTAACTCTTTTGAATTTGCCAGAGAACTGCTGGAAAAAATCCATGTGGCAGTCACTCCGGGCGTTGATTTTGGTAATTACAAAACAGATAAATACATAAGATTTGCATACACCAGAGATATAAACCACATGAAAGAAGGAATTGAAAGACTGAAAGAGTATTTAAAATCCTAAACTAAAGCTTATAATTTATTACTCAACTGCCAAAGCTTTTCTTCTAACTGTGGAGGAATTATAATTCTTAATTCATCTCTTTTCTTTTCATAATAAACAATATCTATAGCTATTTCTTCCGGCAACATTTCTTTTTGTTTGTAACTGATTGGCTTTAGACTAATAGGTATATTTCCTATATATCCATCAATCCCTTTGCTTTCTTCTTCAGGGGCTGAAGGTTTGTAATCTAATTTAAATTCATCAGCAATTTTCTTTAAAATCGCTTCTTGAAATTTCAATCCAATAAATGTTTTAACAATTATTAAATCCCTAACCCATTGACGAACTAAATTTTCATCTATTTGGCTAATAACTTCCCTAAAATTATTAATCATTTCTACAATTTTCTTCGTCGCCTCATCTATAGCTTCCGGATGTTTTTCCATATACCATTTTTCCCATTCTTCAATGGATTTACCTGTAAATTCTTTTATTAATTCGCTCATCTGTCCTACAACTTTAGGCCTTGTTGCTTGGGCATTTTGATTTGCAAGATTTATGATTTGGGTTGCATATTTGGGGAATTCGGGAGTTTCTATATTTAAAAGTTCTCTAATTTCCTTATTTTTTATTTTCAATTCCATCAATACTACACCTTAATATAATTAGCTAATTTTATAAATTTATTCTTTAAGTCAAATTCAGAATTTATATCAACAGAAGCAAATCCCTCTTTTAAGAGATAAGCATTTACAAAAATTTTGTTTTTTAAATATACATATGCCTCAACAAAATCTTTATCATCCATCTTATATCCTTTATCAAATTTAAGATAAATATTTTTTTTCAAAACGTACTGCTTTAAATATGAAATTGTATCTTCTAAATTTTTAATAATAATCCCTCTAAATTTCACTATAAGTCCTGTATTTAATTTCAATCTTCCATCATCTAATATTTCAACAACTTTATAAAATTCATTTTTTCCAAACTTAAGTTTTTCTGGTTCTATAACGGGTTTTGCATCTTTTATCCTTGGAATATAATAGACAGGCTCTAATACTGGCAGATTTTTCCTTTTAATTATTTCTATCTTTTTATCTATCTTATCTAATCTGTTAAAAGGTAATTTTTGTTTTATAATTTTTAAGAAATCCTCGTTTATTTCGTATCCAATTGCATTTCGGTTTAGTTCCAGAGCAACTTTGGCAGTGGTTCCGCTTCCAAGAAATGGGTCAAGGACTGTTTCTCCAACAAAGGAAAACATCTTTATTATTCTTTTTGGTAATTCTTCTGGGAACATTGCTTGATGTTCTATTTGTCTTGCTCCTGCAAAATACCAATGACCGGAAAAATATTCTTTCCATTCTTCTTTGGATAATTTTGATTTTTCTTTAATTTCTTTATTTACTTTTTTGCTTTTTCCAGGTTTCTTGAAAATAAGTATATGTTCATAATCTATTTCTATCATGCCATTTGGGGGATAAGGATAAGAGCCCATTACATTTGCACCACCTGTTGTATTCATAGTAGTTTTCTTCTGCCAGATGATAGAACCCATGTAGTCAAATCCAATATCTTCACATTGTGCTATTACTTCTGCATGCAAGGGAATTATCTTATATCTGCCATAGATTATAGACCTCGCAAACTGGTCTCCTATATTAATAATTAGCCTTCTTCCAGGCTCTAATACCCTATAGGATTCTTTCCAGACTCTATATAAGTCTTTTAAATACTCATGAAGTGTCTGGCCATATCCGATTTGATTTTCTTTTCCATAGTTTTTTATAGACCAATATGGTGGTGAAGTAACTATCAGTTGAACGGAATTATCTTTAATCTCTAACATTTTACGGCTATCGCCTATTATTATTTTAGCCCAATTGTTCATATTTTCCTCTAAAATGAAGATTTCATTATATTTCTACTGGATTTCTATTTTATATTTTTCTTTGTATAGTTCTTTGAATTCTTCTAATTTTTCTTCGTAGCCTTTTCTTCCCATAAGGGCATAGGTAAAGTTCTTACCTTCTTCAACAGCAGGCTGGTCAAATGGATTAATCTTGTATAAATAACCTGAAAATCCTGTTGCCAGCTCATACATATAAATCATCATTCCTATGTTGTAAGCAGAAATCTTGTCCATGGATATGGTAATATTTGGCACTTTGCTTTTTATTAAAGCGGCTTTTGTTCCAAGCAGTTCTTTATTTAAAATCTCATGAAGAGAGTGTCCGGATAAATAGGATATATCCTCCGGTAAATCCTGTGGAATTTTAAAGTCTTGTTCCGTTTCTTCTATCTGTATAAACGTGATGATTTTATCTCTGATACCTTCTCTGTAAAGCTGTATCTGTGAATGCTGGTCTATGGTTCCTATTGCTTTAACTGGTGTTTGTCCAAGGCCATCCTTACCCAGGCTTTCTGCCCATAGCTGCCTATACCAGTCCACAAAAGATGATAATTTTTCTGCATAAGGCATCATCACAGAAATAGTTTTTCCTCTTCTCATATTGGCTATATAATGGGTAAGGGCTATCAGATAAGCCGGATTATGTTCAACATGCTCCTCTATAGAGCATATCAAGTCCATTTTCCTGGCACCTGACAACAGCTCATCTATATCTATTCCTACAACTGCGGCAGGAAGAAGACCAACAGGAGATAAAACAGAAAATCTACCACCTACTTTAGGTGGAATATCAAACATCTTGATACCTTCTTGATTTCCCAGTTTACGTAAAAATCCCTTTTCCGGGTCTGTGGTAAAAACAAGATGCTCTTTATATCTATCCCCAAGCTCTTCTTTCAGCATAGATAGTATTATTGAGAAGTTAGCAATGGTTTCCACAGTTGAACCTGATTTTGTTACCACATTAAAACAGGTTTTTCTAATGTCTATCTGCTCTAAAACTGAAGCAAAAACAGATGGGTCAACATTTTCAAGAACAAAAAATTTAGGGTTATTTTTCAGGTTGTAATTCAGGTCTGTTAAGCTCTCAAAAAGCATTTTAGCTCCAAGAGATGAACCACCTATACCTATAAGAACAAAATACTCAAAATTCTCTCTTATATGCTTTGCATATTCTTTTATTTCCTCTGTGTCCTGATAAGGCAATTTACAAAAATAAAATTTTCTTTCTTTTTCCTTCTGGATTATTGAATGGGTTTCAACAACAAAATGTCTAAATGAAAGTAGTTCTTCTCTAAGAATACCATCTCTTTCTCCGATAACCTCGGCCATCACATTGGTGTAGTCAATTCTTATCAATTTGGCCTCCCCTACATGTATTTTTTCAGCACTTCAGGTATTTCAAAATCTCCGTCCTTGGTCTGATAATTTTCCATTATGGCAAGGAGTGTTCTACCGACGGCAAGGCCTGAGCCGTTTAATGTATGGACAAACTGATTTTTGCCCTCTTTATCTTTATATCTGATTTTCGCTCTTCTGGCCTGAAAATCCTCTGTATTTGAACAGGATGATATTTCCCTGTATCTATTCTGGGAAGGTATCCATACTTCTATATCATAAGTTTTGGCAGCTGAAAATCCCAAATCACCTGTGCAAAGCTCCACAACTCTGTAAGGAAGTTCCAGCAGTTGCAATACCTTTTCTGCCTCATTAACAAGCTTTTCCAGTTCAAGATATGAATTTTCCGGTTTGACTATTTTTACCAGCTCAACCTTATCAAACTGGTGTTGTCTGAGAATACCCCTCACATCTTTACCGTGTGAACCTGCTTCTCTCCGAAAACATGGAGTATAAGCTGTGTAATACTTAGGTAAATCTTCTTCTTTCAGTATCTCATTTGCATGAAGATTTGTAAGGGAAACTTCAGCGGTTGGCAAGAGATATAAATCCTCATCACATATTTTATATAAATCTTCCTCAAATTTTGGAAGCTGACCTGTTCCTGTAAGTATCTCAGGTTTCACCAGAACTGGAGACCATACTTCTGTATAGCCGTGCTCTTTTGTATGAAGGTCAAGCATAAAGTTTATCAAGGCTCTTTCTAATCTGGCAGCCTTATCATACATAACTGTAAATCTGGAGCCTGAAAGCTTTGCTCCCCTTTCAAAATCCAGAATTCCCAGTTTTTCCCCTATCTCCCAGTGGGGCACAGGCTCAAAATCAAATTTCCGTGGCTCGCCCCATCTGCGAACTTCAACATTATCTTCTTCATCTTCACCAACAGGAACAGTAGGATGGGGGATATTAGGGATACTAAGCAGCAGTCTGTTGAATCTGCTTTCTATTTCTTTTAGCTCTTTTTCCAGCTGCTCTATCTTTTTATTTTTTGCATGGACTTCTTCTTTTGCTTTCTCGGCTTCTTCTTTTTTACCTTCCCTAAATAACTGACCTATCTCCTTTGAAAGCTTGTTTTTCTCTGCTTTTATTTGTTCTACTTCTTTTATTATGCTTCTTCTTTCCTCATCAATATCAAGAAGCTCATCAATCATTTTTGCATAAACTTTATCCCTTGTGGCCAGTCTTTCTTTTACATAATCAGGTTTTGTTCTTATAAGCTTTATGTCCAGCATGACCTCTCCTACTTTGCATAGATGTCATTTAATTTTTTGAGAATTCTTTCTTTAAGTGGCAAACCTTTTTCTGCTTCTTTCATTAAGGACTGAACATTATTTTTTAGTTGTATACATTCTTCAAATGGTAGCTGTTCATCTACACATCTATTGTCTATAACCCTTTCTGCAAATTCCAGATATTGTATGGCTTTTTGATATTCTCCTTTTGACATGGCATCTTTGGCTGCATCCTCAAGGACTTTTTCATATTTAGGGTCTATTTTTAGATGGTAATTTATTTTTAAGCCTTCTATAAAGTAATCTGCAGCAGTTCTTATATCTCCTTCATCCGCAGCTTTCATGGCTTTCTTGAAGTATATCTTTGCCATATCTGTAAAGTATTTTTTCTCTTCAGGGGTGAGAGTAGCTGCTTTTTTCAGGTCTTCTATTGCTTCATCGTATTTGCCAATAGCTTCATAGGCTTTTGCCCTTAAATAATATCCATCTACCAGATATTTGTTATCCTCAAGGGCTTTTGTAAGATTTTCAATTGCTGCTTCATAGCTTTTGGCATTCAGGAATATCTTTCCAAGGTTATAGTAATACTTGTAATCTCCCCCTGTTGTAACCTTGTTTAGATATTCCATAGCCTTCTGGTCATTACCTCTCTGTATCTCTATCTGGGCAAGATAGGAATAAACATCCTTAAAATTAGGGTTAAGCTGGGATACTTTTAGAAAGTCCTCTTCGGCTTCATCAAGTCTATCAAAATAAAGATAAACTTTTCCCCTTTCAAAGTAGGCTTCCCAGTAATCTGGCTTTAACTCAATGGCCTGTGTAAAGTCTCCTATTGCTGTTTCAATTACTTCATCGTTAAGGTCTGTTGTGGCTACTTTCCCCCTCCAAAAATGAACCTCTGGTAAGTCTGGTGCTTGCAATAAGGCATCATCCAGATAGACCTGTGCCATTTCATAATTTTCACTGTTATAAGCAAGTTTGGCTTTTTCAATAAGCTGAATAACATCTACAGATGCCATATCTTATCCCTCCATTTAAATAAAGGAAAACTGATATAATTTTACTACTATCCTTCATAAAAGATAAATATAATGAAAAAAGATATAATCACCATACTTGTTGTTTTTGCAATAATAATTTCTATCTTTTCCTTAATAGGTTTAACAATATCTTTTTTCTGGCAAAAGAGAGATATTATTGCAAAACATTATGGTGTTCAGCTTGAGGATGATTGTAGTCTTTATTTAGGGAAGCTACAGTGTAGTTATATAAAAGCCAGTGCAAAGAACAGATTTAATCTTTCTATACAAAATATAAATGCAGATTTTAGTCTGTTTAATTTAATAAGAAGAAAACCCTTTGTTGAACTTAATATTAAAAACGCCGATATCTCAATTACTGTTCAGAATAAAAGTAAAAAAAACCAGAAAATTAGAAAAAATCCATTTAAGTACATATTTTTCACATTGTATTTTATAAAATCAGATATAGATAATTTAAATCTAAAAATACAGTTCCCAAACAGAAAGGAGCTGCATGTAAAAAACTTCTCACTGGAAAACAGCTATAATGAATTTTCAACAAAAAAGCCTTTTTTGGTAACATTTGACGGTCTTACTGCAAAAGTTGAGGAAATCTCAGGTTTTATTGAACCAGAAAGCATTTCTATAAACAAAGGCATTGCTTACATAGAAGAAGGAATACTTACTTTCAAAGGAAATTTTAATTTTCAAGGGGAATATAATTTTTCTGGTAGTTATAAAGGTAATCAACTTAGTTTTAATAATGTAAATCTAAAAGGATGTAAAGCCTCTTTCTATATAAAGAAAGAGGAAAATGAAAAAAGTGGTAATTTTAACCTATCCTTTGATAATTTGATTTATCAGAAGAGTACTCTGAAGAATATAAATATCAAAGTAAATTACAACGGTCAGGAAAAACTTCACGGAAAAGTTTTCTTAACAATATCAAAGCTAATTAAGGGTAATCTGGATATTTCTAACATATCTTTTACACAAAGATTTGATTTCTTACTTGAGAAGAATATACTTATTTCTTCAGGGAAAGGGTATATAAAAACCATAAAAATTAAAAATTTTCTAATTCCTGAACTAAAATCAAACATAAAAGTATCTGTAAAAGACAAAAAAATATACATAGATGGAAACTTAACTTCTAAAAATCTAAAGTTATCCTTTGATTATAAAGACGGCAATATCCGTATTAGTTTAAATAGGGTAAAGTTGTCTGATTTTTATTTACTTACTAAAAAAGAAATTCCTATAGCTTCTACCATAACAGGAAATATAAAGGTAAATCTAAAAAATAATATTACTTTAGTAAATCTTAATCTTATTTCCCCTGAAGTTTATGGGATTAAATATGATAAAGGCAGCATATACTCAGAAATTAAAAATAAAGAAGTTTCAGGAATATATACATTAAAATTAGAAAAAGAAGAAGGCTTTTTATTTGTCAATGGGAGCTTTAGTAAAAATTATGTTAATGGAAGTTTTTCCTTTGAAAATCTTGAATTGTACCAGCTTAGTTTTGGTAGGAAATTTAAATTCGGTGGAATAACCGATGGAAGTGGAAGTTATTCAGGAACAATTCCGGAAATAAATGTAAATGTTTCAGGGGTGGCTGAAGAATTTTATTACGATAAAATAAAATTAAATCAAATCTCCTATGTAATAAATTATTTATCAAAAGAAAAAAAACTACAGATATCCTTTGATAAAAACGCCCAACTTAATGGAAATCTTAATATAGTATTTTCTCCATTTCAATTAGAGCTTAGCATAAAAGCAAATAAAGCAAACTTAACACCAGTAAATCCATTTTTAACAGAAAAATTCCCAGCAGTGTTTGCAAATATTAAACCCCAGCAAATATCAGGAGATTTACTTCTATCAATCACTCCTGCTGAATGGAAACTAAAATATAACTTTTCTGATGGATTGGCTTTCATTCCCCTGACAAACAGTCAGCTTAGATTTAACTCAAAAGGAGAGATATCTAAATCAGAGATTAATATCCATACCTTGATTTATGGGAAAAATGTAAAATTCAAAGATTATTCCATCAAATCTATAGAAGGGGTTTTTCATTTCAAAAATAAGAATGGTTATATAAATTTAGAAGCAAAAGGACTTTCTGATTTCCAAAAAGCCATTTTTAAAGCCAATTCACAGTTTAATCTCAATTCAAAACATATCACAGGAAAAGCATTTCTTATTTTGAAGAAGAATGGATTTAAGAATAATCTAAAGATAAGCTTTAACGGGAAAATAGATAAAATTAAAGGAAAATTATTTATAGAAGGGGAGCAAGCCAAGAAGCTATCTCTCTCAACCTCTATCAACTTTAGCTTAAGAAGGAACAATCAAATTGTAAATATAAATGTATTTTCTAATAAATTTGCCATAAAACTACCTGAAGATTTCAACATATATCTGCTTGGTCTTAAAGGGGATTTAACAATCCCCCTCAAGAACCCAAAAAATGTGGAGGGCAATATTATACTTGAGAAGTTTACTGTTTCCCAAAAATATCTTTACTTTTTTGATTCTTCTTCTGTAAAAGTAAGAGTGAAAAATGGTGTTTTATACGGGGAACCTGTTAAATTTGCTGGAATAATAAAAGGAAAAATAAACAGATTTATCTATAAACCGGTTAGTAATTATATGGAATTACATTCCACAGGAGTTATTAACAGGGATTTTCTCTCAGTATTTCTGAAATATGTTAATACATCAGGAGACCTTAAGTATGATTTTGATTTTTCAGGAAAAATTCAAAATTTTGCACAAAATATGAAAGTTAAGGTATATTCCAAAGATTTAGAAATAAAGACAGCTTATACCATAGGAATTCTTGAAGTAAAAAATGCTTTAATATCTGTAGAAAATGGGAAATTAAAACTAATCCTTTTAGGGAAAAGTCCCAATGTTTCCATTGGTGAAAGTTTTTTTGATATAACCGGAAATGGATATCTCCCTAAAAATATTTTTAGAATTGATATAAAATCCCAATTCCTACCAATTAAATATATGAATATAGTTTCCGGGAACATAAATACAGACCTTAAGATAAAATCATTTACAAAAAATAAAGATGTTCATTACAAGATAAAAGGAAAGATACTGGCAACAGGTAGGCTCAGATTAGAGAAGAATTTACAAAAGCAGCTCCAGAAAAAAGATGTATCTGGGAACAATCAACTAAACTTTCTGGAAAAAATCACTCTTGATATTAGTTTGGAAAGCTACATACCAGTTTATATATATGGAAAGTGGGGAAAGGCTTACGGAGAATTTAAACTAAAAATAACAGGTACAGTAGCTAAACCTGTAGTAAATGGTAATTTAAGTATAATTTATGGGGAAATTTTCTTTATGAAAAACAAATATAATATAGATTTTGCTAATATAAGACTGATAAATAGTGAACCTTACATATCTGCAAGAATTTCAACCTCTACAGCAGAAACATTTATATTTATAGATATTACCGGTTCATTGTTTCAGCCTAAGATTAATTTCTCTTCAAGCCCTCCAAGGTCCAAAGATGAAATACTTTCTATTTTACTACTGAGAGATACACCTTCTGCACTTGAAAATATGCCCATATTCCAAACAATTGGAAAAATTATATATACGTTGCTACCTTTTAAATCACAAAATCAAAGAGGATTGTTTAATACTGGATTTGAGATTAATATCCTTCCTCAATATTCTCCCTCAACAGGTATTTCTGCATCTATTTTTGCTAAAAGGAATTTAACAAGGAGAATATTCGTTGCTCTTTCTAAACCTCTGGGAGAGATAGAAGAGGAAAAGATGATAGGGTGGTATAGTGTTGGTTTTAGAATAAGGGAAAGGTCTTCATTCCAGTATAAATGGTTTGAAACTGGCAATCAGGAATTTGACATAGTCTTTAATTTCCCTTTTGATTTTTGAGCAAGTTCCATAAAGTTTTTTAAAAGTTTTTTTCCGTATTCGGTAAGAATAGACTCTGGATGAAACTGAACCCCCCAGATTGGATATTTTGTATGCTCTATAGCCATTATTTCATTATCTTCCTTAGTCCATGCAGTTATTTTAATATCTTCTGGAAGGGTATTTCTATCTATAACAAGGGAGTGATATCTGACTGCTTTAAAAGGAGATGGTATTCCTTCAAACAAGCCTTCTTCTGTGTGGTAAATATCGGAAGTTTTCCCGTGCATAAGACATTTTGCCTTTACTATTTTTGCCCCAAAAGCAGCTCCTATAGATTGATGTCCCAGACACACCCCAAAAATAGGATAAATACCTTTAAACTCTTTTATAACCTGAACAGAAATACCGGCTTCATTAGGGGTACAGGGTCCCGGTGATATAACAATAGCATCAATATCATCAAGGGATTTTATATGCTCAATATCTATTTCATTATTTCTTTTAACCAAAACCTCTGCACCTAACTCATAAAAGTACTGAACTATGTTATATGTAAAGGAATCATAGTTATCTATCATTAATATTTTCATATATATAGCTCCTTAGTTCCTTTTTTTCCAAATATATTTTATTCTGTTCTCCTTTTCAAGAAAAATATTTTTTAATAACTTCTTCAATGGGAATAGGTCGTGAAAAATAGTAGCCCTGTCCATACTCTATTCCTAATTCAAGTAATATGTCAAGAATTTTCTTATTTTCCACAAATTCTGCTATTGGGGTTTTATCCATATCCTTACAGAAGGAAACAAGATGTTTTGTAAGTTTGTAATACCTTTCATTGTCTGTCAATTGTCTAATCATTGAACCGTCTAACTTTAGATATTTTGCATCTATATCTGTTATATAGTAAAAATCTACATATCCAGCCCCAAAATCATCCAGCACTATTTGATATCCGGCTTCTACTAATTTATTGATATTTGTTTTTAAGGATTTATAGTTATGAATTTCCTCTGTTTCAAGAACTTCCAATTTCAGCCTTCTAACTATATCTTTATTTGCCGAGAGTAGAAGCTCTATAGTAGTTTCATTTACAAAGTCAGAAGGAGACATATTTATACTGACTTTCAACTGAGGATTTTCTTGCAGTATTTTTATATTATATTCAATTATAGCTTTGGTAAATTTCGCATACATAAATGTTCCTTTTATTAAATCTATAAACCTTGCTGGTACCAGATACTCTCCCTGATGATATATTCTCGCTAAAGCCTCAAAATAAAGAGGCTCTCCAGTCTTCATATTAATAATGGGCTGATACCAACATTCAATTTTATTACTTTCCAATACTTCTTTTAGTTCAGCAAGTGTAATATTTCCTTTTTCTTCATGGAGAGAATATATTTCAAGTCTATCCCTACCACTATTCTTAGCTTTATAAAGTGCTATATCTGCTTTTTTTATTGCATCTGTTAGGTTTCTTGCTTCGGCAGCATTTAAATTAATACCAATAGAGGCAGTTATTTTAATATTTTTGTATTTGTGTGTCCTTATTTTCTGGAGAAGTTTTTCTGCTACGTGTAATGCCCACTTTCCTTCTTTATCCTCTTCACTTTTTTTGAGTAGAATAAGAAATTCTTCACCTCCATACCGAATTATATAATCTTCTCCCCGTAAACTCTCTTTTAAAATCTCTGAGACATTTTTTAAGATTTCGTCTCCAACTTGATGTCCGTAGGTATCATTTATGTTTTTGAAATAATCTACGTCTAAAAGTAAAATAACATAATCATTTAGATTTAATGAGTTATATAAATTTTCCAGATAACTTCTGTTATAAACACCGGTAAGAGAATCAATAAATATCTTTTCCTTTAAGAGAACATTCCGATAAAAAGAATAGCCAGAAAAAAGTATTAATCCTACTATGGTTATACCTGCAGCTAATAATATTTCTTTTATAAAGCTCATTAGATTTTTTATCTCTCCTAATGTCTCAAAAGAAAAGTCAGCGATTAATACTGATTTAACCTTGTTTTCCTGGATTATTGGCAAGTAATAGGTAATACCTATAGTATTTATATCTTTGTGAATTACAACCTGTTCATTTTTCTCTTTAATTACCTTTTCTAATACTTTTTCTTCATCGTAAAGGGGTACAAATAGGAAACCTGGATAGAGCTTATCATTATTTTTGCTTATATCCAGAAGATATCTATACTTACCTCTATCTCTAAAAATTAAGAAAATGTATTCAAGTCTATCTGACAAAAATACAGATAAGGCCTTGGATAGAGATTTTCTATAGTTATTGTCTTTCAATACTTTTTTAATAAAGTCTTCTTTTGGAAGGTTCATGCGAATTGTATTTTTTATAGCGTTGATAACATCTATAGTTGAATTATATATAATTTTTTTCTCTATTTTTTCCTCAATAGCAGGCACAATACTACTGTAAATATAAAGAATGGCTAAAAGAGAGCCTATAAGTCCTAAAATTGTATATATAAATTTTCTTTTTTTATATTTAAAATCAAAATTCATTTTTTTCCGATATTAAAATTCTTACTTTCAATAAAATATTTATAATCTTCCGGTAAAGATATATGGAATTTAATCAGGTTTTCCTCTATTAAAAGCAATATGGGTCTTCCATTTCTCCATGTGAAAAGCCCTATGCAATTTTCACATTTTTTAAAGGAAGAATAATCCAAAGCTACAGTAGGTTTTGTGGCATAGAATTTTTTATTTATATCTTTAATAAATACAAAATCTGCACTTGCTTCAGTTTTGGCTTTTTTTAATACAGAATACCTGGTGAGTAAATTCACCTTTTTTTTAGAAAGACCTATAAAATAAACCAAGGGGTTCTTTTTACCTGTAATGTCAAGAACCAGTTTTTCTAATATTTTTATCTCCAGCTTAGTTGCAGCATCTATATCAACTGCAAATGCAGTTAGTACATATACAAAAACCAAAAAAATTACTATCTTTTTCAAAATAGTTTCTCTACCGTAAATATTATTTGTCTATAATAAAGGGATACAGCTCCTTTATCTAAACCCAGATAAGCCTTCTTTTCAGCTCTCTTAAGTAAGTTATCTCCTGTGAGTGTAAAATTCCATCCCTCAGGCAGATTATAAGAAACAGAAAGCCTGAGATTATAACTTTCTTTGATATGTATACCATAAGGTTTATAATCCCCTTTATAGACAAGGTCAGTGTATAACTTCAGTTTATCAAAATTTCCTCCTAATCTAAAATAACCTCCCCTATCTGGAGAAAAACAATTTTTGCCAACATCTGTAAACCAGTAATTAATCTCTGAGAATAAATAATCAGTAAAATTTCGCCGTAGGGTAACTCCGTACTCATGGAAGTTCGCAGAGCTACCACTGTTAATTAACACCATCTTCTCATAATCCAACTTTACTATATCATCTATGCGATAATATCCTGCAAAAACTTTTATTTCATTGTGTTTTGATTTATATCTTACCTCTCCTGTATATGCATTAATTTTCATAGGTTTAAGTTTATTATTTTCAGACAGCTCAATCATCAGTAGAGAAGGAATAACATAATATCTTGAAATGAAACTTTTAAACATTAACTTTGAGTTTATAAAAGAAATAAACCCGGCTCTTAAGTTTAATTCATTTTTGCTTTTTTGACCATAAAATTTAAATTTATCCAGATTTGCTCCTAAAATTATTAAATTCTTATCATTTATATTATAGCTGTTTTCCATATATACCGAGCCTATATAATAATTTTTTACCCTGGGTGCATCTGTTACATCATGTTTTGTATTTAAAGCATCAATATAATAGTTGTTCAGCGTGTCTTCTGCATAATATCTCCAGAAAGTTCCCAGTAAAAGAAGATTTTTAGTGGTTTTTATCTTTTTATTCAGAACAACAGAAAATTTGTGAAGATTTAAACTCTCATAATATTCCACAATAGGGGGTTGATATGGATTGAAAAGTTTAGGGATAATAAGCCCACCATCGCTTGCTTTGTTTTGCTCTTTATGTTTTCTTTTTTGGAAATCATACGAAATAACAAGTTTCGTATTTCTATCAAATTTCTGGGAAAGTACTAAGTAACTATCAAAAGAGTGGGTATAAGCATAGTCTGGAGATTTATCGGCAGACATACCAAAAAAACTTCCCCTTTTTACATCAGCTAAAGAAAGTTCAATCTCGGTTTTATAATAAATAAACTTGAGAAATAAATCTTTTCTAAACTGGTTTCTACTTACAGGTTGACCATTAATTTCAGGTCTGGGAAATCTAAAGTATGCTTTGCTGAAATTAATTAGATAAGAAATATTTTTTCCCCGTTTATAAGCAGAAAAAAGGTCTAATGTATATGATTTTTTTGAACTTAGAGAACCTCTTAATTTTGTAGTATTTTCTCTTTCAGGTTTCTTGGTATATAACTTTATTATGATTTTTGAAGGCTCTGTTGTAACACTTATTGCTCCAGATGAATAATAGACTTCCACATGGTCTATATGGTCTAAAGGATATCTATCGTAGGTCAAAAATGGACTGGAGGTATTTATTGAACTTACTTCATGGTCATCTATATATAATCTATAAATAATAGGAATACTATTTCCTCCTCCGGGAAATATAAGAGTTTCTACTCCATAATTATTAGGTAAATTGTTATTTAAAGGTAATATTCGGAGTAAATCCGTTAAGGTATAGACACGCATTGTTTCTAATTCTTTTCGTGTATAAACTATGATATGTCCCAGACTTTCTTCTCTGGTTTTTTTGGATAGGTCTGCAGCTTCTTCATATTTTTTTATCAGTGAAAGCATACTTTCCTCTGATGCTGCAAAAACAACGCCTGATATTAAAGCCCCGCAGGTTGCAAAAATTATACTTTTCTTCATCTGCTTTTCCTGAAATTAATTTATAACATAATTATCGGAAGCTTTTAATAACTTTTTTATGGTATTAATACAATTTCCCCTTTCCATAATAATCCTAACGAAAAATATATATCTTCTTCAGGAAAAAGTTTCTTTATTGCTTTTAGATAATATTCCTTTTGCTTTTGATACTGACGGATAATATTATCTTTCTCTTGAGGAGTTTCATATCTATTTGTTTTAAAATCCATTACATAAATTTTTTTATTTTTTCTATAAACTATGTCTATACGACCTTCCACAAGAGACGAGTTGTCCTTTAGAACAAAAGGAAGCTCTCTGAATAAAATCTGGCTGGTTTTTAATTCTTTATATACTTCTGAATTTAGAAATCTCTCCATAATTTCTTCAACATACTGGATAACTTTTTTCTGAAGATGCTGGGGCACAATATTTTTCTTCTGCTGGATAAGTTTTTCCAGCTGTTCAGTAGAAAAATTCTCAAAATCTAAATCTTCCAGAACCTCATGGGTTAAAATTCCAATATAAATTCCCAGATTTTCTTCTGATTTTTTCCCAAAACTAATTTTTTCTTTATCTTCCTCCATCAGTTTTGTTACCGAGGTAAATCTTTCTTTATCAAAACTTATGTTTCTTATTTTTTTCTCTTTCTGTTCTACCTCTTTTAGCTGCTGTAAATCAATAGGCTCTGTTTGTTGAGCTTGGCTTTCAGGTGTTATATCTTCATATCTGATTTCCTGTTGATGTATACCTGTTTTATCAGGTAAAAACTCATTTATCAGGGATAAGATAGAATTCTTACCTCCCTTGTTATTTGCTGAAATAAATATTAGCTGTTCTTTTGCCCTTGTGGTTGCAACATAAAACAATCTAATCTTTTCCTGCAGTATTCTGTCTTTAAGGAATTTTTCTATATTTTCATCATTTAATAACCTGCTTTTTGCTTTTGACAGATAAATAAGAGGCTTGTCTTCATATATATGAATATTCCCAAAAAGTTTCAGATTAAAATTTTTCCATATCAACGGAA
>JALWLQ010000044.1 GCA_027084095.1 Persephonella sp. | reverse complement strand
CTTTGTTCCAGGTTTGTCAACCTTCTGATTATTAACAAAAACAACCCCAGCCATTATAAGCCGCTGAGCTTTTTCTCTACTCTCCACCAGTCCTTTTTCCACAAGAAGCTTATCTAATCTCTCTTTTTTAGCCATAATCCCAAAATATAAGAAGTTTATGAGTTTTGCAAATCAGAGATATCTCATAAAATCCTTTTCTTCTCAATACTAAAATTCTGTTAAACAAACCACGAGGGGTAAATTATGTTCTGGGCAGAGCTTGATAGATATAAAATCAAAGTTTATGGAAAAGAAAGTAAACTACCGTTAAAAAATCAAACAAAGGATGATATAGCTTTTTTACATAACCTACTTTCAAACGATATTAAAGGACTTCAATCTGGGAAATTTAATTACAATCTCAGGCTTACTGGAAATGGAGAGCCTATACAGGATTTTTTTGTTTACAAAGATGATGATTTTTTTATTCTGGATACAGATGAAAATCCAGAAGAGCTTATATCGGAGCTTAATGAACTGAAACTTTCCCTTAAGGTATTTTTTGAGCCTTTATCCTATCAACATCTTATTATCTGGGGAGAAGAAGCTGAGGAATTTATGAAAAACTTAGGATTTGAAATTCCACAGGAATTTAATTTTCTTAAAAAAGATGAAATATATCTAACTAATAACCCGCTGAGAATAGGGCAAGGTGTTTATGAGCTGTTTGGAAATCTAAAAAGTATTATTTCACAGCTGGAAAAGTTTGAGAAAGCAGACCAGGAAACAATTGAAAAACTCATGATAGAAAATTGTATTCCCAAAATTGGAAAAGAATTAAAAAAAGGATTTCATCCCTTAGAGGCAAATATTTTGTATGCTTTTAGCTTTGAAAAGGGCTGTTATGTAGGTCAGGAGGCAATTGCAAGGGTTTATTTTAGAGGCAGACCACCACGAACTCTGGCCAAATTTCATATTGAAAAATCTGTAGAAGAAAACGAAAAAATCTATTTAAATGACAAACCTGTAGGGGTGATAACCTCTGTATCACCTGATAAAACCATAGCCATGGGATATATACTCAGAAGTCTGTTTGAAGAAGGGAAAACTTACAAAACTGATAACGGAGAAGTAAAAATCATAAAGGAGTGTAATTTTGAAAATTTAAATATAAAATAGAATAGGCTTAAATTTAAATGGAGGCTGTTTAATGAAATTTTCAGAAAGGGTTCTCAGGGTTCAACCTTCACAAACACTTGTGATTACTGCAAAAGCTGCAGAAATGAGGAGAAAAGGCATTGACGTAATCGGATTTGGTGCAGGAGAACCTGATTTTGATACGCCTGATTTTGTAAAAGAAGCAGCAATAAAAGCTCTACAGGAAGGAAAAACAAAATACACTCCAGCAGCAGGAATACCTGAACTTCGAGAAGGAATAGCTAAAAGATTAAAAGAAAAGAACAACATTGATTATAAACCTTCAGAAGTTATTGTCACCCCCGGTGCAAAAATGGGACTTTATGAGATTTTTGCCACAATACTAAATCCAGGAGATGAGGTAATAGTCCCAGCACCTTACTGGGTTTCATATACAGAACAGATTAAACTTTGCGATGGAACACCTGTTATTGTAGAGATGTCTGAAGAAAATGGATTTGTTCTAACTGCTGACCTTATTGAAAGTGCAATAACCGATAAAACAAAAGCACTTGTTCTAAATACACCTTCAAATCCAACAGGAGCAGTCATACCCCGTATCGAACTGGAAAAAATAGCAGAGGTATGCCTGAAGCATAACATACTAATCATCTCTGACGAATGTTATGAGGAATTCTGCTACGACGAAGAGCATGTTAGCATAGCATCTATTTCTCCAGAAGTCAGGGATATAACATTTACCGTAAATGCCTTTTCTAAAGCCTACTCTATGACAGGCTGGAGACTTGGCTGGGTTGCAGCCCCTGAAGAATACATTAAGAAAATAAATATCATCCAGTCCCAGACAATTTCTAACCCAACCTCATTTGCCCAGTATGGAGCACTGGCAGCGCTTGAGGACAAAGGCAAATTCCCTGCAATGATGAAGGAAGAATTTAGAAAAAGAAGAGATTTTATAGTTCAGGAATTTTTATCTATAGAAGGAATTACCTGCCCCGTGCCAAAGGGAGCTTTCTATGTATTTCCAAATATTTCTGCATACATAAAAGGCGATATCAAAAATGATATAGATTTCACAGCATATCTGCTTGAGGAAGCAAAAGTTGCTGTTGTTCCTGGGTCAGCATTTGGTAAAGAGGGATATATAAGACTTTCCTATGCAACATCCATGGATAATATAAAAGAGGGAATGAGGAGAATTAAGGAGGCTCTAAAAAAAATTTAAGAGGAGCTGAATTATGAGAAACTTTATCTATACCTTATTCATAGGAATTTTTATCATCTTTACAGGTTGTCAGCAACAACAACAAAATAGTGAAAAATTTAAGGTTGACCCAGAACCTATTATTCAGGATGCTATAAAAAACAAAAAGTTTCTTATTCTGGTATATGAGTCTGCTTCCTGCAAATATTGTGAAAAGCTAAACAGGGAAGTTCTTTCACAACCAGATGTTAAAGAAAAAATGATTAAAAACAGGGTTAATGTAGCTATTATCAATATTTATGGGGATAGAAAAGTAACCGACCCTGAAACAAAACAAAAGATGGAAGAAAGTGCGCTGTCTGTTGCTAACAAGGTTGGAGGATTGCCTACAGTAATAGTTTATGACCCTGAAAATGATTTTAAGGTTCTATTCAGATGGTCTGGATATGTTCCCAAAAATGATTTTAAAGACTTCTTAGATTATCTCGGTTCTAAATGTTACAAAAAAGTTAAATTTGAGGAGTTTGAGGAAAAAGGAAAATCCTGTTAGGAGATTTAGTGATGAACGTGCCGCAGGTTTATATAGGAGAAAACTGGTTTGATATAAATGATGTTCTAAATAGCTACAAAGATGAAACATGCGGAGCTGTGGACATATTCTTGGGTATTCCACGTTCAGCCCCAGAAGACGGAGAAGTAAAGGAACTCCATTATGAAGCTTATATATCAATGGCAGAAAAGATAATAAAAGAAATCATAAATGAAGCAAAAGAAAAATTTGGAATTAAATATGCAGTAGTTCATCACAGAACAGGCGTTGTGCCTGTCTTGGTGCCTTCATTTCTGGTGGCTGTATGGGCAGGACACAGACAGGAAGCATTTGAAGCCTGTAGATATATAGTAGATGAAACGAAGGCAAGAGCTCCTATCTGGAAAAAAGAGGTTTTTAAGACCGGTGAAGAAAGCTGGAAATAAGTTGTTTTGTAAAAAAGGCAAAAATTCCAAGAATTAAGCCTATTAAAAATTCGCCAATAATAGCAGGAATAGGTTCTGTTAAATGATGTAAGAACTCTAAACTATGTAAATAAATCCCACCTGCCACCAGAACCATAGCCAGAGTTCCGATAACAGACAGACCTTTTATGATATATGGTAAAGATTTAACCATTAGAAATCCTAATTTTTCTAAAAAACCATCATAATTTTCTATTAAATAAATCCCCATATCATCCAGACGAACAATAAATGCCACCAGACCATATACTCCTACTGTTGCAAACAAAGCTATTATAGAAACTGAAACAACCTGAACAGAAAAAGGTTTATCCTGAAGAGTAGATATAGCAATAACTACTATTTCAAGGGAGAGTATAAAATCTGTAATAATTGCAGACCTAATTTTTTCTTTCTCGGATAATTTTTTTTCTTCA
This sequence comes from Persephonella sp., assembly GCA_027084095.1. Lineage (GTDB taxonomy): Bacteria > Aquificota > Aquificia > Aquificales > Hydrogenothermaceae > Persephonella_A. Next base: position 2,313 of record JALWLQ010000044.1, on the reverse strand, counting down.
GAATGATGTTTAACAATTTTCAGGAATTCAAGAATTTTTTCGGCTCCTTCATAAGCCAGGTAAAGACCACCTATCATTAATATAGGCTTGATAATAAAGGGCAGAAAATAGTTAAGAAGTAGCATAAGCGGAACGACTATTAGCTTATTTACAAAAGAACCTTTTGTAATTGCCCATAAGACAGGTAGCTCTCTACTTGGAGGATACTCAGAAGCCTTTTTCGCCCCTACAGCAAGGTCATCTCCCAAAACTGCAGATGTTTTCTGGGCAGCAATTTTTGTAGAAGACGCCACATCATCCATTAAATAAGCAATATCATCAAGTAAAGCAAGAATTCCTGAAGCCATGCACTCCCCCTTTTAAGAGATAGCAAAGATTAAATCTTGCTTTTTTTCTTAGTTTACCATAGGATAGAATGAGTAATTAAGCAATCTCAATAAATCAAGAGAATTTTTTTAATTTAAGTGGAGTTTAATTATGGAAACGCATGATTTTGTACTTGGGCTGTTAATTATATTAGTTTCAGCCAGAATTTTTGCAGAAATTTTTTCATATTTAAAAATACCACCTGTTTTAGGTGAAGTATTTGCAGGCATACTTATAGGCCCAAGTGTTTTAGGTATTGTTGAGGTTAATGAAATAATAAAAATACTTGCAGAAATAGGAATAATTCTTCTTCTTTTTGAAGTTGGATTAGAAACAGACCTGAAAAAATTACAAAGGGAGGGGATGAAATCTGTAATTGTTGCTTTGTTTGGAGCTATAATTCCATTTTTTGGAGGTTTTGCATTAAGTTATTATCTTTTTAATCTTCCATTAATAGCCTCTCTTTTTATAGGAGGAACGTTGACAGCCACCAGTATTGGAATAACAATAAGAGTTCTTAAGGATTTAGGAAAAGAAAAGACATCAGCTGCACAGATAGTTATAGGGGCTGCTGTTTTAGATGATATTATTGGTGTTATTCTTCTTGTAATCTTAGCTGACTTTGCTATTACAGGACAGGTAAATTTGGAAAATACTTTAAGGATTATAGTTCTTGTAATATTTTTCTTTGCAACAGCTCCCCTTTTAGCATCTATTATGTCAAAGATTATTCATGTGTATGATTTGAAATACAGAAAATTACCTGGTTTCCTGCCGACAATTATAGTTTCTCTTATCCTGTTTTTTGCATATATTGCACATCTTTTTGGAGCTCCAGAAATAATAGGAGCTTTTGCAGCAGGAATTGCTTTATCCAGAAGATTTTTCCTTCCATTTGGAATTGCCCTGAAAGCAGACCCCCATTTTGTTGAAAAACTGGAAACCCAGATGAAACCTTTAATTTATTTATTTACACCTATGTTTTTTGTTACTGTAGGACTTTCTATGAATTTACGCGAAATAGATTTTAGCTCTCCATCATTCTGGTTACTTACATTTGCACTGTTATTTATTGCAGTGATAGGAAAGGTGGGAGGAGCCTATCTTTTAAAGGGTATTAATCATGTTAGAAGGCTTATCATAGGAACTTCAATGGTTCCACGTGGAGAAGTAGGACTTATATTTGCAGAACTTGGTAGAACCTCAAAAGTCTTTACAAATGAAATATATTCTGCACTTGTGTTTGTGGTAATACTAACTACCCTTATTCCACCCTTTATAATGAAATATCTGTTTAAATTAGAAGAAAAAAGTTGAAAATTTAAAGTTTATCCATACATTTTGGTAAAATTTGGTTTTAATTTTATATTTATAACTGTATGTGGAGTATTGTAATGAAATTGGCAATAGAAATTCCTGATGAAGAGATTTATGAAATAGGGAAAGAAACTTTAAAAAGGAAAATACAAGAATATCTGGAGTTTATAAAATTAGAAAAAGAGATAAAAGAAATATCCAAAGAATTAAAAGAGTTTTTTTCTGAAAACAAATATTGGGAAGAAGTAGAAAAAATTAGACAAGAGCCCTGGCAAGAATATAAAAAAAGTCTTGAACTAAATTAAAAAAGTATCTACAAAGTGTTTTAAAAAATTTTCTAACAGTCCCCAAATAGATTTAACAAAAACAAATCTTAAAAAATCATAAAAAGGAGTGAAATGAAAAAAGTAGCAGTTATTGGAGCAGGGCTTGCAGGTAGCGAGGCAGCCTATAAGATAGCAGAGGAAGGATTTAATGTTGATTTATACGAAATGAGACCTGTTAAACAGACCCCTGCCCACAGAACAGAAAAATTTGCCGAACTGGTATGTTCAAACTCCCTTGGTGGAAAAGAAATCACAACAGGGGCAGGACTTTTAAAAGAAGAAATGAAAAAATTAGGTTCCCTTG
>JALWLQ010000043.1 GCA_027084095.1 Persephonella sp. | reverse complement strand
TGCCTTTTCATATTCTCCAAGTTCCTTATATGCAATTCCCATGTCCATATAGCAGTCTGCACAGTATTTGTCTAACTTTAGAGCCTTTTTAAAAGCTTTTATAGCATTTTCATAATCTCCTATATCCAGATATGTATTTGCCAGATTTTGCCAGCCAAGAAAATATGAAGGATTTATCTCAACAGCTTTTTTATAAGCTTCTATAGCTTTCTGGTATTCTCCTATATCATAATAAGCATTTCCCAGATTGTTCCAGTAATTCTCATTTTCAGGATTAAGTTTTATTGCTTTTTGATAGCTTGATACTGCTTTTTCAGGGTTTCCTGTCAGTCTATAAACAATACCCAGATTGTAATAATAATCCGGGTCATCAGGATTAAGTGCTATTGCCCGGTTATAATCTTTTATGGCTTTTTCCAAGTCTCCTGATTTTCTGTATGCAAGTGCCCTATTGTAATAAAAAACAGGGTTATCAGGGTTTAACTCAACTGCTTTATTGTAATTTTTTATTGCATTTTCGTAATCCCCCAGACTAAAAAATGCAAATCCCAAATCATTAAAATACTCAGGTTTTCCTTTAATTTTTATAGCTTTTTTTAGATAGTTTATTGCCTTTTTAAAGTTCTTTTCCTCAATAAAAATATTCCCCAGATAATAGTAAGCCTCAGAATTTTCTCCTCCTAAATCTATATACTTCTGAAGTAATTGCTTTGCCTTTTCTATATTTCCGGTGTGGTAGTAAATAATTCCTTCAGCAAGCAGATTTTCAGGAAAAGGCTTTTCTCTAACTTCTTTTAAGGCAGTACTTATATCCCCTTTTTCTAAAACTTTGATAATATCCTCAACCATACCATTAATTATATGCCGTTTTTGATATAATTAAATTCTAACTAAATCTGGAGGTAAATCCTTGAAAAAGAGAGTAATTTTAGCTTATTCAGGAGGACTTGATACTTCTGTTATTGTTAGATGGCTTACAGATAAAGGATTTGAGGTAATCACCTATACTGCAGATGTTGGTCAGGGGGAAGAATTAGACGAAATTCCGGAAAAGGCAAAAGCCTCAGGAGCCGTTGAAGCAATAGTAGATGATATTAAGGAAGAGTTTGCAAGGGAATACTGCCTTCCTCTTATGAGAAGTGGGGCTTTATATGAAAATAGATACACATTGCTTTCAGCATTATCAAGACCACTTATATCAAAAAAACTTGTTGAACTGGCACACAAATATGATGCCCATTATGTAGCCCATGGCTCTACAGGAAAAGGAAATGACCAGGTTAGATTTGAAACATCAGTATGGGCACTTGACCCTGACATCGAAGTTCTTGCACCTGTAAGGGACTGGGAATTCAAATCAAGGGATGAAGAGATAGAGTATGCAAAAAAACATGGAATTCCTGTAAGGGCAACAAAGGAAAAACCTTACTCTTATGACAGAAACCTCTGGGGTGTTGCTATTGAGGCAGGACCCCTTGAGGATATATGGCAGGAACCTCCGGAAGATGCGTTTGAAATCACAGTAAATCCTCAAAATGCACCTGACACTCCAGAATATATAGAAATAGAATTTGAAAAAGGTGTGCCTGTTGCCATTAATGGCAAAAAATATGACCAGCTGTGGCAGTTAATCTGGGATTTAAATGAGATAGCAGGTAAACACGGCGTTGGCAGAATAGATATGGTTGAAAACAGACTTGTTGGAATAAAATCAAGGGAGGTTTATGAAAGTCCAGCAGGACTTATTCTGATAAAAGCCTATGATGAGATAGAAAGTCTTGTTTTAGATAGATTTACATACCACTACAAACTTACTCATGTGGCACAGCCTTATGCAGACCTTGTTTACAACGGTCTGTGGTTTTCAAAACTCAGAGAAGCGTTAGACGCATTTACCTCAGAAATAGCCCAACTTGTAAACGGCGTAGTCAGGTTTAAATTGTATAAAGGTAATGCCCAGATTGTTGGAAGAAAATCTCCTAACGGACTTTACTTTGAAAAACTGGCTACATATAGCCCTGAAGATGAGTTTGACCACAAAGCAGGTGAATACTTTACAAAGGTGTGGGGATTACCTCTAAAAGTATTTGCAAGAGCAAACAGGAGGAAATGAAAGGGGAAGATTTACTTTCTAAAACATTCAGGGATGCTTTAAAAAAGGTATCCTCAGAAAAGAATATTGCCGTTGCTGATGAAATCTTAAACTACATATCCCAGGTTTTAGCCCTCTACTACAGAGGGCTTCCACTTTATCTTATAGATGTTGTAGAAAGCACTCCTTTTAGAGTTTATAAAACAAAAGGTGATGTTGCTCTACTACTGGTTGGCCTGTTTACAGAATGGATTAATCGGACAAATAGACCCCTTAAAGAGCAAGACTATATCAATGCAGGGAAACTCAATTATTACAACGCATATATGTATCTAAATCTAAATTTTGGTGATATTCTCCAGCAAGAGTTTGAAAAACTAAGTCCATATCAGGAACCTTCACAGGTTTTGATGGGGCATATGGATATATTCAGGGATATCAGCAGTAATTTCGAGAAATATGCTTATCTATTAAAGGAATACAGGGAAGAAAACAGACAGATTGCTCATCTATTTGATATGTTTAACGAATTTCGTCAGCAGTATCTACAAAGATTTCTTGAGGATTTCTAACCTTTTCTGATTTTTCACACCTATAGGCTATAATAATTAGGCTTAAAACAAAAATGGAGGAATCCCATGTCACTTGGTGAGTATAATCCAACAGAAATAGAAGAAAAATGGTATGGAGAATGGCTCAAATCAGCTCTGTTCACACCTGATATAGAAAGTGATAAAGAGCCCTTTGTAGTGGTGATGCCTCCTCCAAACGTTACAGGTTCGCTTCATATTGGACATGCATTAAATATGACCCTTCAGGATATATCAGTCCGATACAAAAGGATGAAAGGGTATAATACCCTCTGGCTTCCTGGATTTGACCATGCAGGAATAGCAACCCAGTGGGTAGTAACAAGACAACTTGAAGAAAAAGGAATAAATAAATTTGATTTAGGAAGGGAAAAATTCATAGAAAAGGTATGGGAATGGGTTCCTGTTGCAAGGGACACCATTAAAAAACAGATAGAAAAAATCGGTGCCTCATGTGACTGGACAAGACAGAGATTTACCCTTGATGAAGGTTTTGCAAGGGCAGTTAGAGAAGCTTTTTCCAAATTATACAGTGAAGGCCTTATATTCAAAGCACCTTACATTGTAAACTGGGACCCAAAGGATAGAACAGCAATCTCAGACCTTGAAGTTGAGTATAAAGAAGAAAAAGGAAATCTCTGGTATATAAAATATCCTGTTGTTGATGAAAATGGACAGGAAACCGGAGAGTATATCGTTGTTGCAACTACAAGGCCTGAAACAATGCTTGGTGATACTGCAGTGGCAGTTCACCCTGAAGATGAAAGATATAAACATCTGATAGGCAAAAAAGTTAAACTCCCCCTTGCGCCTGAAAAAAGAACAACATGGGACGGTAACGAAGTTTCAAACCTGATTCCTATAATAGCTGATGATTATGTTGACCCAGAATATGGAACCGGTGCAGTAAAAATAACTCCAGCCCACGACCCTAACGACTTTGAGGTTGGTCAGAGACATAATCTACCTATGGTTATTGTTATGGACGAAGCTGCCGTAATGAATGAAAATGCAGGTAAATACAAAGGTCTTGATAGATATGAAGCAAGAAAACAGATAGTCAAAGACCTTGAAAATCTTGGATTACTGGAAAAAGTTGAGGATATTATCCATAATGTCGGACATTCCCAGCGTTCAGGTGCAGTAGTTGAACCGTATCTTTCTGTCCAGTGGTTTGTAAATACAAGAGAACTTGCCAAAGCAGCCATAAAAGTTGTTGAGGAAGGAGATATCAAATTTATCCCTGAAAACTGGACAAAAACATACCTTAACTGGATGTATGAGATTAGGGACTGGTGTATATCCAGACAGATATGGTGGGGACATAGAATTCCTGTCTGGTATTGTCAGGAGTGTGGAGAAGTAAATGTTTTCTCAGATGAAATATTTATTTCTATCCCAGAAAAAGTAATCTTTAATATGTATGGAGATACAAGAATAAGCCAGATATTCTCATTTGAAGAGGTTAAAAACTATCTATACGGCAAAAACTTCAACCAGCCAGACAAAACAAACTTAGAATTTTATGAAAAATTTGTATTTAACACAGAAATACCAGAGCTTAAAACAGAGGAAACACTTAAAGAATTCCTTGAAAAGACATACAAAAAAATCCCTGTTATGAACCCTGAGAATACACCAGATAAAGAAAAAATAGGTTTTGTTCCCCATGCAGTCTTTTATTTATACGTAAATGGATATATTGGAAAAACCTTTGATGAGAATGATGTATACAACGCTTATCAGGAACATAAAGATGAGATTAAATACATTTACAACATAGTTTTAAATGGAATTAGAAAAGAGGATATTCTGGAAGACAAGGAAAGATTAAAAAGCTGGCTTTACGACCATGCTTACGGAAACTGTAAAAACGGAAGAATTTTCTTCACAGAAAATAACGGTAAATACAGCATAATAGAGGATTTTATTCTTGAAAATAAATACTTCATTGACCTTTCCTGCCGCAAATGTGGAAGCAGAAATCTTAAACAGGAAGAGGACGTCCTTGATACATGGTTCTCATCTGCATTATGGCCTTTTGGAACATTAGGCTGGCCTGAGGACACACCAGACCTTGAAAAATTCTATCCAACATCATTACTGGTAACCGGCTTTGATATTATCTTTTTCTGGGTTGCCAGAATGATAATGATGGGAATGCATTTTATGAAAGAAAAACCTTTCTCCGATGTGTATATCCATGCCCTTGTTAGAGATGAAAAAGGGGAAAAAATGTCCAAAACCAAGGGCAATGTTATAGACCCACTGGATATGGTTGAAAAATACGGGGCAGATTCTCTGAGATTTACACTGGCAGCACTGGCAGCACAGGGTAGAGACATAAGACTTTCAGAAAAAAGAATTGAAGGCTACAAACATTTTGCCAACAAGATATGGAATGCCTCAAAGTATGTCCTTACAAATATGGAAAACAACAAAAATCTTGTGTATCAGGATATAAAATCCCTCAAGCTCTCTTATGAAGACAAATGGATACTTTCTTTACTACAGGAAACAATAGAAAAAGCCCAGAAATATATAAATGAATACAGATACAACGATTATGCAAATCTGCTTTATGACTTTTTCTGGCATGAATACTGCGACTGGTATCTGGAATTTTCTAAGGAAAGGGTTTATAAAGGTTCAGATGAAGAAAAATCAGCGGCATTATCAACGCTTGTTTATGTTCTGGATAAATCAATGAAAATGCTCCATCCGATAATGCCATTTATTACAGAAGAAATATGGCAACAACTGCCGTTCAAAGAAGCAGAATATCTGCCGGTGGCACCATATCCAGAAGTGAATGAAGAACTTAAGTTTGAAGAAGAAAAGCAACTTATTGAATACCTCAAGGAAATGATTGTTTCTATCAGGAATGTAAGAGCAGATTTTGGAATTGAGCCGTCCAGAAGACTTGATGTTTATATAAAACCAAAAACAGAAGAGTTTGAAAAATTAATCTCCTCAATGGAACCGGCATTAAAACTTCTGGCAAAAATAGAAAATCTTCAGGTATCAACAGATATTCAACGTCCGGCAAATACTGTAGTGGCTGTATCAAAAATAGGAGAAGCATATATAGATATTGCCGGCACAATAGATGTGGAAAAAGAGATAAAAAGACAGGAAAAGATATTACAGGATATACAAAAATCTATATCAATCTCAGAGAAAAAACTTTCCAATGAGAACTTCCTGAAAAAAGCGCCACAACATGTTGTTGAGAAAGAAAAACAGCTTTATCAGGAACTAAAAGAAAAAGCAGAAAAAGTCCAGAAAATTATTGAAAGCCTAAAAGAGGTTAAAACCTCTTGACATTAGGCACCTGTATTGATATATTATTTAATCCATCCAGCGTTCCCGAGTAGCTCAGCTGGCAGAGCAGGCGGCTGTTAACCGCCGGGTCGGGGGTTCGAATCCCTCCTCGGGAGCCATTTT
>JALWLQ010000042.1 GCA_027084095.1 Persephonella sp. | reverse complement strand
CAAAAGAATTTGCAGAAAAACTAAAACAGGAAATCCCTGACATTCCCATAAAATTCGTTGATGAAAGATTTACAACAACACTGGCTGAAAGACAGCTCAGAGAAACCACCAAAAAATCCAAAAGGAAACAAAAACTTGACAGTGTATCTGCCGTTTATATCTTAAAAACATATCTGGATAGTTTAAATATTTAGATGAAAAAGCTTGTTTATTTTTTTGCTGCTTTATTTTTGCTAATCTTTGCTATATCCGGAATTTCCTATTATGTCCTCTTATCAAAGATTAACTCATATAATCAACTTTCAAAACCTGTTTTTGTGAAAATACACAAAGGAGAAAGTATAAAGGATATTGCTGAAAAATTAGAAAAATCAGGGGTCATAAAAAACAAAGATTTATTTATCCTTTATGCCAGATACAAAAACAAACCTTTAAAATATGGCTTTTATATGTTCAAGGGAAAGCTTAATATTCCTCAGGTCTGGAAAATTCTTTATTCTGGCAAAGAAAAATTAATAAAGTTTACCATTATTCCAGGTGAGGATTTGATAGATATTGGACAAAAACTGGAAAAGGCAGGATTTGTAAAAAAAGAGGATTTTTATAAATATGTTTTTGACCCTAAAAATGTCAGATGGTATGGCCTTGAAGGTAAGTCTTTTGAAGGATATTTTCCTCCTGATACTTACTACTTTAGAAAAGATTTTACCCTCAGAAATATAGTTGAAACGTTTTTAAGGAATTTTAAAAAAAGATATAAACCTGTTTTAAAACCGGTAGAAGATTTAACACCTTATCAGGTTATGATTGTTGCCTCAATGGTAGAAAAGGAAACAGCTATTATAGAAGAAAAGCCTATAATAGCAGGGATTATAATAAACAGGCTTAAAAAAGGAATGAAACTCCAAATTGACCCGACAATTATCTATGCCCTGAAACTTAAAAATCAATGGCATGGAGACCTTACCAGAAAAAACATGAAAACAAATTCCCCTTATAATACCTATTTATATAAAGGACTTCCTCCTACCCCGATATGTAGTTTTTCACTGGAGAGTTTAAAAGCCGTAATCAATTATAAAAAGACAGATTATCTATATTTCTTTTCCAAAGATGGAAAAAGCCATTCTTTCTCTAAAACATACAGAGAACATCTAAGGAAGGTCAGAGCAGCTTACTGACCTTCCTGTTTGTCTTCAGTTTTCTGACCGTTATTTTCTTCAACACCTGAAGCCTGTTTTATTATATCGTTTAGCATATTAGAAAGGAATTCTCCCCTGTGGAGAATAGTGTGGTTCTGGAATACATTATCCCTACCGTGTTTTGCAATTTCCTCCCTTTCCTTAGGTGCATCTTCCAGATAGTATGCGATTTTTCCTTCTATCTCAACACTATCAATAGGATGATATGTGATTAAGTCCTGACCATCAACAAGGAATGATTTTGATGCAAGTCTTTCCTCAACCATTGTAAGTGTATTGGCTCCCACAGAAGCAAACACAGAATAGGCAAGTCCGGTTGTTATAAATGTCGGATGGGATAGTAAAGATATTTTTGTTTTAGATAGGAAGTTAATCACATCTTTATTTTCTATCACATCTTCATACACAACAACATTTTCTTTGGTTTCTCCCTGAACAGGACCCAGAACATTTATTTCAAAATCCTCAATAGCATCAATAATATTCCATCTTCTCAGGTGCATAGCATAAAGGGCTATCTCTATAAGATATTTCATAAAATCATCTTCTCTTTCCTGCTGGAACTTGAACATTGCCTGTTGAAAATCCTGTGTATACTGGGAAAGTAAAAATCCTGAAGCATATCTAACAGGCATATCAGGGTTTCTATAAAGCATTCTTCCCAGCTCAACAGCAAAATCAAATAAAGGTTGGTCAAATCTTTCTTTCCATGCCTGTTCAATAATATCAGGGTCGGAAATAGGACCTAAAAATGCAACATCAAACTCTTTTTCAGTATTTGGAGGAGGGAAATCAGCCGGGTTTATAGCCGGTGCCATAAAGGCAACATTTTTTTTCATACCCCCTATCCACTGGGCATGCTCTATATCTATTGTTAGGAAAAGAAGTTGATTAGAATGGAGGGTGGATTTTAGTTTTGTAAAATGAACCATAGGGTCTTCCAGAAACCAGCTAACATGGATGTTCCCAATTACATCTGGAAGAATTTTTTGTTCACCATCTTTTTCTGCAAAGATTAGGCCATCCAGATTAAAATCAAATGTAAAAAGTGGCTTGTATTCTATGATTTCATTAACTACTTCCTGAACATTTTCAGGTGTTGGTTCAACAATTTTTGTTTCAAAATTTCTTGCAGAAAGAGATTTTGCGAGACCTTCCATTAAAGTATCAACAATTTTTCGTGGGTCTGGTGTTTTTACAAAAACAATTCTTGGTTTCATATGACCTCCATTTTTCTTCTGTTATAATGTTTGAAAATTATTTTACTACATAAAGGATAAGATTTATGGTTTCTGAGGGTGGGAAAAAGAAAATAATAATATTTGGTTTAGGCTTCTTCGGAAAAAAACTGATTGAAAAACTCTCAAAAAATTGGGAGATAATCGGAGTTGATATAAATGAAACTGTTATTTCAGAGCTGTCTGGAGAATTTGAAAATGTTGAATTCCTACATGGTGATGCTTCCAGCATTCTCACATGGAAAAAAATAGAACCTACATCCATTGGATATATAATCTCTACTATAAAGGATACAGATGTCTCTCTGGAAGTATGTAGAATAGCCAGAGAGGTTTTTAATCTGGACAGTTCTATCATTGTTCTGCTTTTTGAAGAGGAAAGAGCTGAAGATTTTGGGAATTTTGAAGCAACAATTATAAAACCTGCAGAAATTATAACAAATGCCGTTGTATCCAAAATAGAGAAAAATTACACAGTTGCCACCAATATTGGTCTTGGTAAAGGAGAAATTATTGAGGTTAATATTCTTGCCCGTTCACATCTGGTGGACAGGAAACTGAAATACTTGAAACCAACCCGATGGAGAATTGCCGCTATTTACAGGGATGGAGAGCTTATAATTCCTACAGGTAATGAAAAGATAAAAGTAGGAGATAAAGTCGTTATAATAGGCGACCCTAAAGTTCTGGAAAATCTGGTTAATATACTGATAAAAGGTATTCCCCAGTTTCCCCTTCAATTTGGTTCAGATATGGCCACAATTTATGCACCTAAATTCAAAAAAACCCTTGAAGAAGCAGCTTACTTTAAAAAACACACAAAAGCCCACAAATTACAGATATATCCTTACAGGAATTACGACGTCAGAAAGGATTTTGAGTTTATAAAAGAAACTGTAGATAATTTTGAGATAAAAAACTCTATTGGTGATTATTTACAACTATTCAGGTTAAAAGAGGATATTGGAGTTGTTATTATCCCTTTTGTAAAGGAACCATTTTTAAAATGGTTTAAACTGAAAGCTATTTTTGAAGAAGCAACCAAACCATTTTTAATCAGCAGAGGTAGTTTCCCATACAAAAGTATTGTTGTTTCTTTTAACTGCTCTGAACCTGCTTTTATTCTTGAGATGGGAATTGAGTTATCACGGCTCATGAAACTGCCTGTTGAGGTGGTTTATGGTGTTATGCCTGAAGAATTAAGGGGTGTAGAAGAGGAAGAAGAAATTAAGGAAAGAAATGAGATTATCTCAGATTTTGAACATATATATAAAACAGGAATTAAATACTCTGTTTTAGAAGGAAATCCTGTAAAAGAAACCTTAAAATATATGAAAGATAAAAAAGATGTTTTGCTTTTAACAGCTTATGATAAAAAAGAAAAAATATCCATGTTTTCTCCAAATGTGCCTTTTTATATAGCAAAAAATGTTAAATCCTCTGTTTTATGTTTTCCTTTAGAGGAAATGACTTATGAGTAAAGAAGAATCTATACTGCTTCTTGTTGTTTCTGTTGGTGCGTTTATAATGCCTTTTATCAGTAAAAGGCTAATGCTCCCTTCTGCTGTAGGGGAAATACTATTTGGACTAATCATTGGAATATTCTTTAAGCAGTTCGCCGCAGAAAGTAGTCTTAGTATTCTCCATTTCTTAGGTAGTCTGGGTTTTCTTATCCTAATGTATCTTGCAGGTCTGGAGATTAACTTTGAAAAGATTAAAATCACACCCAGGAAAAATCTATTTATCTATATATTATCTGTCCTGATAATCATAGTTTTGTCCTTTGTAATTGTTTTTTACACAGACCAGCCTAAGATCAATATTCTGATATACCTGACTGTTGCAGTGGGACTACTTTATCCTGTTTTAAAGGATGCAGGCTTATTGGAAACAGAATTCGCCCAGTCATTGTTGATTATAGCAAGTATAGGAGAAGTTCTCAGTTTACTGTTTATATCTGCATTTTTCATGTATTTTGAACATGGATTATCACGGGAGACCTTTATTCAATTATTTGAGATTTATATCTTCTTCTTTATTGCTTACATCGTTCTTAGATTTTTACAGCTTTATGCATGGTGGAACCCTAAGAGGATGTTTTTGTTTATAAAAACAGATGACCCAACAGAAACAGCTGTAAGGGCTAATTTTGCAAATATGTTTGTTTTTGCAGCTCTGGCAAACATATTGGGATTGGAGTACATTATAGGTGCATTTTTCGGAGGAATGCTATTTGCTATGATATTCAAAGAAAGGCACGAAATTCAGGAAAAGATTGGGAGTTTTGGATATGGTTTTTTAATTCCTGTATTTTTTATTGAGGTTGGTCTGAGATTTGATATATTCAGCTTCATGCAAAAAGAGGTTCTTTTAGGAGCTATCAGTATTGCCCTTATGATACTGATTATAAGAGCCTTTGGAGCTATTCCTCTATTTTTCTCAGGATTTTCATTGAAAGAGGTTCTATCATTTCCTTTTGCCACATCAATGCCTCTTACTCTGCTTGTTGCAATAGCAACACTGGGTCTTGAAACCCACACAATTGACCAGAAATATGCTTCAATGATTATTCTTGCAGCTTTAATAAGTGGAATTTTTTATCCATGGTTGTTTAAGTTTATAGTCGGGCAAAAGGAAACAGGGGAACAGAAAAATGTATAATCTGACTACTGATGAAGCTATTTTTACAGTTATAGACCTTGAAACAACAGGGTTTCATCCTGAAAGGGATTATATAATTGAGATAGCTGCTATAAGATTTCAGGGAAATGTGGAAATAGACAGGTATCATCAGCTTATAAAACCTGATATGGATTTTATCCCACAGCATATTTCTAAGCTAACAGGAATTACAACAGCAATGGTGATTGACCAACCAAAGATAAAAGAAGTATTACCTGAGTTTTTCAAATTTATAAAAGACAGCATTATTGTTGCCCATAATGCAAAGTTTGATATCTCTTTCCTAAACTATAATGGCAAACTTTATCTAAATAAAACACTGAAAAATCCAGTAATATGCACAGACAATCTTGCAAGGCGTATTCTTCCTGATATTGATAGCAAATCTCTGGAAAATATAGCATTTCATTTTAATATTCCGTTTAAGCAAAGGCACAGGGCTTTATCTGATGCAGAAACCACATTAAAAATATTTGTAAAAATGCTCCAGTTTCTTGAGGATTATAATGTAAACAGGGTAATTGATATAATAAGACTGTCTGAGGGTAAAAGAATAAACGACAGAATGAAGAGGAAGAAATATGTTTAAGATTGGAATAATCGGTGCCGGAAATATGGGTGAGGCTATAGTCAGGGGGCTGATTGAAAAGAATGTGGTCAAGTCCACAGAAATAATAGTTTCTGATATTGACCCTGACAGAATTAGTTATCTTGTTGAAAAATATAATGTTGCAGGAAGTTCCAGTAATAAAAGGGTTGTTGAAAATTCTGAGATAATTTTTCTATCAGTTAAACCTAAGGATTTAGAAAAAACTTTAGAACCTATAAAAGACAGCTTTACACAGGATAAAGTTCTGATATCCGTTCTGGCTGGAATAAAAATAGAAAAAATAAGAAAAATCCTTGAAAAGCCTGTTATAGTCAGAATTATGCCTAATACACCTGCACTTATTGGTGAAGGTGCAATTGGTGTGTCTTTTGAGGAAATAGATGAAAACAAAAAACTGGAAATTCTGAATATCCTTAATGCCCTTGG
>JALWLQ010000041.1 GCA_027084095.1 Persephonella sp. | reverse complement strand
GCCATTACTGTTCTTCCCAGTTTAGTTGGGAAAAGGTATCCTCTTCTTTCTACTATGTAATGCCTGTCTAAAAGCTTTTGAACCGTTACTGCATAGGTTGAAGGTCGTCCTATTCCTTTTTCTTTCATATCTTGAATAAGTGTTGCAAATGTATAGTAAGGGACTTTAGGCTTTAGATGATATGATTTTTTATCTTTTACATCTATCTTTCCTTCAGGAATTGAATAAACCTTAACAGGCAGTATCAGGTCATATCCATGTTCAATTATTCTTGTTAAAACTCCTTCCTGTAATTCCTCATCAAAAGCTCTTATATCATAGGTTGTTTTTTCAACTACTGTTTCCCTCATCTGTGAAGCCATAAATCTTCTGAATATCAGGTCATAAAGGCGAATATGTTTATTGGTTATTCCTTGCAGGTTCATTGTGTAAATCATTGACCTTAAATCATCAGCATCCATAGGCCTTGTAGGTCTGATACATTCATGGGCTCCGCCGGCTGTAGAGAAAGTTCTTGGTTTAAAGTATTCCTCACCAAAGTTTTCGGTAATGTATTCTTTTGCAACGAATACCCCTGCTTCAGAAACCCTTATACTATCTGTTCTGTGGTATGTGATAAGTCCTGCCTCAAATAAGTCCTGTGCCAGCTGCATTGTTTCCTGAGGGGAAAATCTAAGCTCCCGTGCAGCTTCAGACAGCATAACATCTGTGGTGAATGGTTTAACAAACAGGTGTTCCTCTTCTTTTTCAAGGGCTTTGACTATTACGAATTCAAGATGGTCATAGAACCATTTGGCCTTTTTCCTGTCTTCAAATTGAAACTCAAATGGATATCCGTTTATTTCAACTCTTACTATTGCAATTTTTTGTTTTGCTTCGTCTGTTCTATTAATTACCCATTCTAAAACAGGTGTCTGAACTCTCCCTGCCGATAGCCAGTGTCTATGGAGTTTTTTCTGGATATATTGGGAAATGGTAAATCCAATCCATCTATCTGCAACCCTTCTAACAAGCTGGGCTTTTACAAGATTTACATCAAAATCTCTGTAATTTTTAATTGCCTCTAAAAACGCCCTTTTTGTAACTTCGTGGAACTCAGCCCTTTTTACATTGTAGTTATATGGCAGAGAGTTTAAAAACAGGTCATAACTAATTTTTTCCCCTTCTGTGTCAGGGTCTGTGGCAATGAATATCTCATTAACTTCAAGGTCAAGTTCCCTTATACTCTGGATAATATTGTTTTTGCTTTCATCTATTGGCTCAAATATTGGAACAAGCTCCCCGTTTTTCTTAACGCCAAAGTAATATTCCTCTTTATTCAGGTCATAAACATGTCCTTTACTTGCAACGATGGTCAGAAATCTTTCACCGATGGCAATTTCATAAGCATCCAGATTTTTTAGTTTTCTTCTAAGTGGCTTTCCAAAAAAGTTGGCTATTGTTCTTGCTTTATTGGGGGATTCAACAATAACAACAGTTGTAAGGAATGATTGTCTTTCTTCTTTTATGAATTCTCCAGACAAGACTTTTTTGACTTTTTCTCTGTCTTCATCAATTTGCTTTAAAATTTCCTCAAGATTAACCTCTTCAACAGGTTTAAACTCTATATCCTCACTAAACCATCTTACTTTTTTCTGCAGTGAATAAAATGCTTTCTCATCATCTACCAGCAGATAAGCCAGTCCTTTTGTTAAACCTCCTGCATATAATCTGGAAGTCCTTCCTGAAGCCTGAATGTAGCCTGTTACGTCGGCAGTTGTCAGTATAAATGTATCTCCTTCTTTTCTAAGGGTGATTTCCGGAGATTGCTGGACAGCTGAGAAAATCTCAGGTTTTTCTATCAGTTTTTTGACGTATTGCTGTATCTGGCGCATTTTATTCAGTTTTTCAGGCTCAAGCTTTTCAGGAGGGATAAAGGCGTATATCTTCAGGTAGTTTATGTAATCATAGAGCTGTTTTACTTCCAGAGGGTCTAACAGCTTTTTCCTTGCAAGGAATGGTGTTAGGGACAACATAAAGTAATAAAGATGAATAAATTCTTCCTCAAATCGGATATTAAACTGGAGTTTTGGAACACCGACAAAAACTGCATATCTAATCACATCAGGCAGGTCAATTCCCCTTGCCAGAGGGTTTCTGTAGCTGGCAAATCCAACGGCAACCTGAATTTTACCTTCTTTGTATTCATCAAGCCTGTCCATAAGTTCTTCATAGGATACTGCTGAAATGCCGTTCTGGTTTAGAAATTCCACATATTTTTCCAGTGTTTCCCGGGTTTCTGATGAAGATAAAAATGCCAATCCACCTTTTCCAAGTTTTTTAATTACATCAATACTTTTTTCCCATACTTTTTCAGGTTTTTCATATACATCTTCAATATTCCTTAGGGTTAAAGATGGTCTTCCAACTTCAAAACCAAGTAGTTCTCTAAACAGATTTACCCTTTTTGACCTTGGGTTTGAAGTGGCTGAGGAAACTATAAGAACACCTTTTCTTTTTTCTGCTATTTTCTGGATTTTTGCCTGCCAGTGCTGGAATAATTCAAAATCTTCCTCTGTTGGTTGTCCTTTTTTGAATAGATTTTGTTTAAATGTTATGAATTTTAATGTGTAATCAATGTCTTCCTGTGTAAATCCAAGAAGCATAAGAACTTTATCTATATTTTTTGCAGATTTCAGGATGCTATCAACGTCATCAACAAAGACTAAGGCATATTCTCCTTTGGGAATAATGTCTATATTTTTGTATAAAAACATTGTTGTGGTCAGGAGAATTTTAAAATCATTATTCTTTATTCTTTCTTTGTATTCTTCCTGTTTTTTCTTTGTTTTTGCAAATTTTGAAGTGTATGCGAGAATGTCTTCTTCAGGAACGCCAAAGGATACAAGTCTTTCATGTGCTTGATTTACAAGCATCTGGGTAGGGAAGATTAGGTATGCTTTTTTATTTTCTTTGTCTTTCAGGTATTTTGATAAAACAAGTCCAAATGTGGTTTTTCCTATTCCTGTTGGGGCAAGTAATGCATAAGATATGTTCAGAAAAAATCTTGTTGCCCATGTTTCCTGTATAGACCATAAATCATTTTTTATGATTTGTCTGAAAAACTCCTTAAAGTCCCTGACTTTGCTCCATAGCTGGCAAACATCAAGGAACTTTCCGTAGCCTAAGAAATCACATAAATCCTCCCGTGGAACCTCATCAGGAAGGCAATTTTCACACACAAGACCTTTAAAGAGCCTTTCAGAAGTAATATCTCCTCCGCAGTTTGGACACATATTTTTGTATATAAGGGGTATTACTTTGCTTTCCATTTTCCTCTCCTGTGCTTTGAAATAAAAAAAGCGGGCTTAAGCCCGCCTTGATTTTTTATTCTATACCTTTCATTTGTAAGAATTCTTTTATTTCATGGAGAAGTTGTGCTGGGTTTTTGATTGGATAAGATAAGCCATCAGCTACTTCTGAAGCTGAAAGGCCTTTTATGGTTATTCCATCTAACTTTTCTTTTAATGCTTCTGGGCTTTCTACTGGATATTTGAGACCTTTGCTGTGCTTAAGCACTGTGTAAGCCCAGGGTGCTTCACATACCTGAACAGCTTTAGCAGACATCTCTCTGCAGAACTCAAGTAATGTTTGAGCTTCTTCACCCTCTTTAACCAGTTTATAAGCCAGTTTTGCAACTCCACCGGCAGTATGAACTCTCAGTTCTTTTTTCTCTTCTTTTGTAAGCTCATCCATATGCTCAATTTTAAACATTGCAGCGTTTGGGTCAGCTCTGAGAATGTTTCTTACTGTGTTTCTTGTGAGACCTACAATTTCTGCTATTTCTTCTTCCGTTTTTAGATATTCTTCACGGAGAACAATTGCAAATGCTGCCCTGGCCAGTGATGGCAGCCATGTTAATGTTCTGTATTCAGCAAGTTTATGTAGTCCTCCCAGTAAGTCTATTGCTTTGAAAAATACTCTTCCAACTAAATTTTCAAGGTCATGCTCATCTACCGGTTTTGAAGTGATTAATACTACCATTTTCAGCCCTCCTTTTTATTTAATTTTTTTATTTTCCAACTGGTCCCAGTATTCTAACCAGTCCTGTTTCTGTGATTTCAAGATAATGTGTTCTTGTGTCGTGGCCAGACATTCTACAGCCGTCAATTCTAAACAGTCTAACTATTTCACCAATTTCTTTTTTGTATAGCTTTGCTTTAAATGAGCTGTCTATAAGCTCTTTTGCCAGAACCATTGTTCCATCAACTATATGCCCAACAGCATATCCACCGGCTGCTTCAGCTGTTAGCTCCTCATGTCCGCTTCTTTTCTGGGATACAAAGAGTGCTGTCTGATACCATTTTTTCATAAAGTTGAATAGCCTTCTAACAATTCCCCTTGCCATCATTTCCCTGTTTTCAAACAGCCCTGTTATAGAATCAATTACTGTGAACTTGATATGATAGGTTTTTATTGCGTAGGCAAGGGTTGCCAGCAGGTCTGGGATATTCTCTCTAAGTGTGGAGTGTGATGCAGCGTCTATGAGAATAACATTGTCCTCAAATTCATCAAAGTTATATCCCATAGCAGCTGCTCTCATTTTGATTGAAGCAATCACAAAATTTGCAGGTGATTCAACTGTGATAAAGGCTACTTTGTGGCCTTTTCTTGCCTGTTCTACAGTGAATTGTTCAACCATAAGGGATTTACCGGTATCATTAACACCGGTGATGTTGAAAACTGAGTAAGCTGGAATTCCGCCTAAAGATTTTTTGACAATTTTTCCGTTTTCACTTTCTACGATAAAGAATAAATCATCTAATCCTTCAATTCCTGTGGGAATTCCGTAGATTTTTGGAGCTTTTTCAAGTGCTTTACTACCTGTGAAGATACTTTCTTTGACTACTTTGGGTTCTCGATATTCGTGAACTCTTTCTCCCTCTTCATGAAATTTTGGGTCTTCAGCCATTCCACCCTCCTTTTGTCTTATTCCTACATAAATCAATATATTACTGGGATAACCCCTGTCAATATTTATTCTTCAAAGTATTCAGCGCCGCCGTGTTTTGTTTCCCATACAACAACTTTCTGGAGGGTGGGGTATTTTTCTTTTACTTTGTCGTATATATATCTGGCAACATTTTCAGCACTTGGGGAAAAATCATAGATATCATTCATACATTGATAATCTGGGAGTATTTTATCTAAAAATTTATGAATTTCTACAAAATCAAATCCCATTCCACCTTTATCTAATTTATCTGCACGGATAAAAAGTTCAACTTCCCATGTATGTCCATGAAGGGGTTCAGGTTTTCCATGATAATCAGTTAGATAATGGGCTGCCTGAAATTCTCTACGGACACGAACTATATATGGCATTATTTAAGTAGCTCCTGCTCTTTTTTGTAATCCCAGTAGATACTATCAAGTATATCAGAAAGTTCATTGGCATAATCTTCAGCTATTTCATCTATTTTGGGACTATCAATAACTATATCCCATACGTAAGGGTTGTTTCCTACTATTCCTGTGCCATCTCCAAGGTCATATATCACAAGATTTACAATTGCAAGTGGTGCAACCTGTGGAGCTATTGTTAGAACTTCATCAAGTTTTTTTTCATTTATCATCTGAATAAGGAAGTATCCTCTATCTGAACGAAGTTGTATGATTTTCAGATTGTTTGCTTTTGCTTTTCTTTGTAGTAGGTTTATGTATTCTTGAGGTTTCACGTGGGGATAGGCTTTTTCCAGTAAAACGGAAGATTTAACTGTTCGGGTAGCAAGACCGTAAACAAAAATATATAAGAAAATTAGTGTGGAAAATATTCCAACCCCTGTGATAATTATAAAAGGCCAGTTTTTTTTCATTGATTTTCCCTTTCCTGTGCCTGTTGCTGTTTTTGTTTTTGTTTTTCTTCATTGTAACTGGCTTTTATAGCGAGACCCCAGATTAGTCCAACTGTAATAACCATAAATGTAAAGAATATTATTCCTGCTAATTCCCACCAGGTATTTTCCATTTTTGAAACCTCCGGATAATTAATATAAATTTTAACATAATAAGATATACTATGGTTAGTAAACATTAACCACAGGAGGTAAGGATGCTAAAACTTGTGGCAATAATGGTTATTTTTCTGCTTCTTGTTGTTGCCAGTATAATAATTGGTATGAAAAAGTAAT
>JALWLQ010000040.1 GCA_027084095.1 Persephonella sp. | reverse complement strand
GCCTTTTCAATGGCTTTTTGACTTCCGTAAATAATGTAGGAAGCTTCAGGCAGCTTTTTGCTACCTTTTACTAAAATTTCAGGTGAAATACCGGCAGGGTCGCCAAGGGAGATAGCTATCTTTACCATACAATTACTTTATTTGCCTTCTCAATAATATCTATTATTTCTGTGTATTCAAGAAGTTTATCTTCAGGAATTCTTATATTTCTTGCAAGGGCATCCTCTTTGCAGGCAGCCCAGTTATCTATATAAGGCACTCTTAAAACTGCATCCTGAATAAGAATAATCATATCATCATCTTCAAGCATATCAGCTTCTGGAAAATCAGCAGGTCTTTTTATTATCCACAGATTATTCACCATGTTATCACCACCTCAGCTTCTTTGACTATTTCACAGATGTCATCTTTTGGTATTACCTGAACTTCCACCGACCAGTCTTTTGGTTTAATTCCCCTTTCTCTTATAGCTTCTTCTTCAGCTATAATACTGGCTTCCATCATACCAAGGGCTTCCATAGATTTATCAATAGGCTCTATCCCTATCATCTGCGGTTTCCAGTCTGTAAGTGTGTAAACACCATCTTTAAGGAATATTACTGATAAGGAATGTTCCATTGATAATCCTACTGACTGTCTAAGGGCTTCAAAGGCTTTCCAGCTAAAAGGATTTGATTTTATTATTACAACTACTTTTTTCTTCGCCATTTTTTCACCATCAGGAGAGCATTATCACTTTATCTGCTTCTGTGATTAGTTTAGAAAGACCATACATACTGCTACTTTCTGCCCATTCCTCAGGCTTAATCTTCCTCTGCTCTGCATTATGGGCACAGTAGTAAACC
This sequence comes from Persephonella sp., assembly GCA_027084095.1. GTDB lineage: Bacteria > Aquificota > Aquificia > Aquificales > Hydrogenothermaceae > Persephonella_A. Next base: position 5,358 of record JALWLQ010000040.1, on the reverse strand, counting down.
TGAGCCCCTTTATCTACAAGCTCTTTTATCTCAGGGCGAACTATTGAATAAATACCATTACCCATAAAGAATATTCTTGTTTTATGATTTCTTTCCAGAGACGCAGTAGCAAGCTTAACTGCCGTATTAAAATCATGTGAATAGGGATTACTTGCCATTATTATTAACAAGTTCATTTTACCTTCCTTATAATAACTTCCCAGAGATTATCGTCTATCTGGTTTATCTCAAGAACTTCCTGACCTTCTTCTCTCATACTTTTTGGCACATTTTCTACAGAAGGTTTATAGTCAAGGATAACCCTGAGAACCTGTCCAGGCTCCATCTGTTCTATGATTAGTTTACTTTTTACAAAAGTAAATGGACAAACTTCCCCTTTCAAATCCAGCTCTCTATCAACCTTTATCTCAGACATCTTTCCTCCTTAAAAATGAATATCACAGGCCTGGTCATATTCAATAAGTTCTTTAATCGTTGGATTTTCTCCACAGAGAGGACATTTTTTATCTTTTCTTAATTTAACAACATTAAATTCGGTTGTCAGGGCATCAAAAACAAGTAGTTTACCAACAAGTGGCTCTCCTATTTCCAGTATAAGCTTCAGAGCTTCATTTGCCTGCAGTGTTCCCATTATTCCACCTACTACACCAAGAAGACCTGCTTCCTGACATGAAGGAACAAGTCCCGGAGGTGGAGGTTCAGGGAAAAGACATCTATAACATGGTGAGTTTTCCTTATCTCTATAATCAAATGTTGTTAGCTGCCCTTCAAATCTCAGTATTGCTGCCGATACAAGAGGTTTTCCAAGGAAATAACAGGCATCATTTACAAGAAATCTTGTTGGAAAGTTATCTGAACCATCAAGGACAACATCATAGTCCTTGATAATATCCATTACATTGCCTTTGTGAATTCTTTCGTTATATGCAATTACATTAACATCTGGATTTAATGCCTCAAGGGTCATTTTTGCTGATTCTACTTTTGGTTTACCTACCCTTTCTGTGTTATGGAGTATCTGTCTCTGGAGATTTGAAAAATCAACAACATCAAAATCAACTATTCCTATTGTTCCAACTCCTGCTGCTGCAAGATAGTATAAAGCTGGTGAACCTAATCCACCTGCTCCAACAACCAGAACTTTAGATTGGAGGAGTTTTTGCTGACCTTTTCCTCCAACTTCAGGAAGTATTATATGCCTGCTGTATCTTTTTATTTGTTCCTCAGTAAACTGAAATGACATTCAACCACCTCGCAAAAGGGATATATGTAGAAATATATAAGGCTATATGATATATCAACTTATTTAAAAATTCAATTAATCTTAAATCCCGCAGAACCTTAAAAAAACTGTGTTTTTTCATAGTATCTACTAACAATAAAAAGTTTATAATAGTTTTAGTGAGAAAAATTTTAACGAGGTAAAAGGATAAATGGAAAATATTGATTGGCTGTGTATTAACACAATCAGAGTTCTATCATTAGACCAAATTCAAACAGCAAAATCAGGACACCCTGGAATGCCCCTTGGTGCATCGCCTATGGCTTATGTTCTGTGGGATAAGTTTCTGAGACATAATCCCAAAAACCCCAACTGGTTCAACAGGGACAGATTTATTTTATCAGCCGGACATGCATCTGCAATGCTTTATTCATTACTTCATCTTTATGGATATGATTTACCTCTGGAGGAGCTAAAAAGATTTAGGCAGTGGGGAAGCAAAACCCCGGGACATCCTGAATATGGACATACTCCCGGTGTTGAGGCAACCACAGGTCCTCTTGGACAGGGATTTGGAATGGGTGTTGGAATGGCAATTGCTGAGTGTTTCCTTGCAAACTACTTCAACAGGGAAGGATTTAATATAATTGACCATTACACTTATGCTATTGTTTCTGATGGAGATTTAATGGAAGGCATCTCCTCTGAAGCAGCTGCACTGGCAGGTAGATTGAAACTTGGAAAACTCATATACCTGTATGATGACAACCATATTACTATAGATGGTCCTACTGATATTACATGGAATGAAGATATAGAGCTTAGATTTAAAGCCCATGGCTGGCATGTGATTACTGTTCCAGATGGAGAAGATTTAGATGCAATTTATGGGGCAATTAAGGCAGCTCAGGACGAAAAAGAAAAACCTTCTTTAATCAGGATAAAAACCCATATAGGCTGGCACTCGCCTAAACAGGACAATCCTGCAGTTCACGGGGCACCTTTATCTGAAGAAGAAGCAAAAGCCACCAAAAAGGCTTTAGGATTTCCTGAAGATAAGATGTTTTACATTCCAGAAAAGGCTCTAAACCACTTTAGAAAAGCAATAGACAAGGGAAGAGAGTTAGAAGAACAATGGAACAAAATGTTTAAAGAATACAAAAAAGTCTATCCTGAACTGGCAGCTGAGTTTGAAAGATTTATAAAAGGAGAATTTCCTGAAGGCTGGGATGAGGAACTACCAGTTTATACAGATACATCTAAAAAAATAGCCACAAGGTCTGCCTCTGGAGAAACCTTAAATGCCCTTGCAGATAAAATTCCTAATATAATAGGCGGTTCTGCAGACCTTGCCTCATCTAATAAGGTTGTTTTAAAAGGCAAAGGTGAATTTTATTGTGATACTCCTTCAGGGAGAAATATTCATTTCGGTATTAGAGAACATGCTATGGGAGCTGCTGTCAATGGAATGGCTCTCCATGGTGGACTAATTCCTTTTGGTGCAACATTCTTCGTGTTTTCTGATTATATGAGGGCATCTGTAAGACTTGCTGCATTAATGGGTGTTCATTCTATATTTGTTTACACCCACGATAGTATCGGTGTAGGTGAAGATGGTCCAACACACCAGCCAATAGAACACCTCATGAGTTTCAGGGTAATGCCAGACCTTACAGTTATAAGACCTGCTGATGCCAACGAAACCGTTGAGGCATGGAAGATTGCAATAAGAGAGAAAAAACCGGTTGTTCTGGTTTTAACAAGACAAAATGTCCCTGTTTTAGACCCTCAAAAATATGACATAAAAAATGGTGTTCAGAAAGGAGCCTATATACTGGAAGATGATGATAATCCGGATATTATCCTAATCGGGACAGGTTCTGAAGTTCATGTATGCCTTGGAGCTGCTGAGATACTAAGAAAAGAAGGAAAAAAGGTTAGAGTTGTTTCAATGCCTTCATGGGAGTTATTCTTTAAGCAACCTGAGGAATACAGAAAATCTATCCTTCCTTCAGGAACACCAAAACTGGCTGTTGAAGCTGGCTCATCTCTTGGATGGAAAGAGATTGTCGGAGAAAATGGAGCAGTGGTCGGTATGGAAAGTTTTGGTGCATCAGCCCCTGGTAATGTCCTTATGGAAAAATTTGGATTTACACCTGAAAATGTTGCAAATAAAGCAAAAGAGTTGCTGGGAGAGTAATCTCTCCCGGCTTTTAATAATCTATAATTAATGAAGTGAGAAAAGTTGTATCTGTTTTTTTAACATCCGGAGAAGGAGTATTATTTTGGTAGGCTATTCTATAGCCTATTCCTAATGATAAATGGGAATTAATTTTAACCTGAATTCCTGTATCAGAGTTTATAAAATAGGTTTTTGTATCCTCTAAATTCACCCTATATTTAAATTCTTCAATAAATTTCAAATTATCCAAAATGTACCATGTGTAATCTATTTCTACTGTTCCAGTGGTATAGTCATTACTTCCACCAGTTTTAAAATCCTCAAATGTATAACCTATAGAAGTAAGTCCTTTTAGATAATGCTTTTTAGTCTTAATAACATCATAACCCAAACCACCTGACCAGGTTGTTTGATAATTATAACCGGAGAATTTATCCCTCAGATAATCACCCTGCAAAAATACAAATAATCTATCTCCCAAAAGCCTTTCCCACCTACCTAAAAGATAAAGTTTATTAGTATTTTCCTTATTATTTGTCTTTCCATAGAAAAATTCTCCTTTGCCAAAAAAACGATTGAGTTTAAACTCTTTTTTTAGCTGTATTTTTGTCGCAAATGTTTCTGTATTAGAATTTCCAGAAGTTTTAACATAAGAAAGTTCCCCATGCAAAACATAAGAATTTGTGGATACTGCAAATACCGATATAGGCAATCCTAATATTATTAAAAAAGTTCTTTTGAACATTCTTAACGCTCCAAAAGCAAATATCTTCCCATCCTATAAAAAATGAAAAAAATTTTCAATCTTTATATAATAATTGCAAAATATTTGCATTAGCAATAAGGAGGGTCAGAATGAAAAAAGTTTTAATATCAGCACTACTTTCTTTTCCGGCTTTTGCCTATCAGCTGGAAGATATAAAAGTTGAATCTGGTTATGGCACAGAAACAGAAATTTCCCAGATAACCTCTCCTGTAGATGTGATAACAGGAGAGGAGATAAATGAAAAACATCCATTTGATTTTAAAGATACTATTTTCAACAGGAATGGCTTTGCTTTCAGTTCAAATGGTGGATTTGGTCAGATAACCTCTGTATACCTGTGGGGAACTCATCCTAAAAGAACTGTTTTATATATTGATGGAATTAGAGCAAATGATTTTACAAACCCAAACCAATCGGCTGCTTATGAGCTTTTTATGATGGATGATGTCCAGAGAATAGAAATAGTTAAAGGTATCCAGTCTGGTGTATGGGGTGCTGATGCTGTAGGTGGAGTGATTAATATTGTCACTCAAAAACCTGAAAAGGGTTTTCATCTGAAAACCTCTGGGCTTATAGGTGATTACAACACAAAAAAAGCAGGGATAACTCTTTCCTATGCCAATGAAAAAATAGATATGCTTTTAGGCTATCACTGGTTTAAAACCTCTGGATTTTCAGCTGCAGAGCCTTTGAATAAAAGATGGGACGAGGTAGGCTACGAAAGAGACCCATACAGAAATGAAACTGTTAACTTTAAAATGGGCTGGAATATTACTCCAAAAGATAGAGTTGAAGCTGTTGTAAAAAATATTGATGCAGTTATACATTATGATGCTGCAGCTGCCGTTGATGCAAAGGATTACGATGACCCGTTCGGTTTTGGAATTTCTGAATATTTTAATCACTACAGCCAGAAATTCTATAAGTTGCAGTATGACAAAAAGTTCAAAAATAATCATCTAACTCTTTTATTTGCCAAATCCAAGTTCAGCAGAACTCAATATGGGGGATATGAGGGTGAATACAGAGAATATACAATTAAAGATAAATTCAACTACTCCTTTGGATTTGTAAAATTCGGATTTTCCAGACAGGATTTTATTCAAAGTAAAGATGGGTATTCCATACCAAAACTTTCCAGATACCATAACAATGGTTATTATCTAACAAACCTTTCAAAGATTAATA
>JALWLQ010000039.1 GCA_027084095.1 Persephonella sp. | reverse complement strand
TCAGCCCCATAATCTCAACACCATAATCCCTCCAGACAAAATTACTGGTAGGTGGAAATTTTACAACGGTAAGGTTATATTCAACCCCTAATAAAGAGGTGGCTCCAGTTGCATTATTATGTGAAAAAGGAAGTAATATCTGACCCATTACAATATTAAACTCTTTAGCAAACTTTAGTCTTATCCAGGCATCCTGTATAAAAGTTCTTGTATCATTATCTGATTTATATCCAATAATATTTCCATCATTATCTTTTATAGGAACATCCTTTCCCATCTTGGGATTATCTGTTTCAACAAAGAAGTCAATATATCTGTTTATTGTTCCACCAAATAAAATCCTGGCTCTCCTGATATAAAAATCACTTCTCCATCCTGAGCTATCAGCCTGTCCGTTCTCTATCCATTCGCCCCTTAATTGCAAAAGAAGGCTTATCCATACATTGCTTTCTTCATTAATCTTAAATTCTGCCAGTGCATTTGCCGATGCTGGAAATAAAAATGATGTTGCCACTACCGATGGAATTACAGCTTTTCGCACAAAATTTTTCATAATACCCTCCTTCCCATCAATCATTTTCTTTATAAAAACTTTGGTAAAAAAACTATACAAATTAAAAAATACATATCCAAAAAAATCAAGCATATATACACTTAAAAATATAAGAATATAAACAACTTATAAATCAAACAATGTTTGATTTTTCATTAGTGGGTAGCCGAGTTTTCCACTTGAGTGTTTTTTACTATTATTCACAATTTTGTAGTAAAGAGGCTTCTAAAAGAGCTTATTTAATAAATCTCAGGACGGCATCTAAAAGATTGAAGAAAATAAAAAAATAATATAAATTGTATAACTTGTATAAACCTTATTTTAAGAGGTGAAAAATTGAAAAAATATTACATAAGAACTTTTGGCTGTCAGATGAATGTTAACGACAGTCAAAAAATGGCAGGAATTCTAAAAAGTTTAGGATATGAACCAGCAAGAGACTGGGAAGAAGCTGACGTTATTCTGGTCAATACATGTTCTGTCCGTGAAAAACCAGACCAAAAGGTTTTATCAGCACTGGGAGAATTCAAAAAAATAAAAAATAAAAATCCAGACGCAATAATCGGTGTGTGTGGTTGTCTGGCACAAAGAGCAGGTTATGAAATTCTCCAGAAAGCACCATTTATTGATATGGTATTTGGAACAACCAATATTCATCACCTTCCACAGCTTCTAAAAGAGGCAGAAGCAGGAAACAAAGCAGTTGAAATCATAGAAGATATAGATGCAAATGAAACAGAATTAGACAAATACCCAACTGTCAGAGATAACAAATACACCGCTTACGTAACCATAATAAGAGGCTGTGATAAAAAATGCACATACTGTATAGTCCCTTACACCAGAGGAAAAGAAAGAAGCAGAAGAATTGGGGAAATACTACAGGAAGTTCAGTGGCTTGTTGAAGATGGTGTTAAAGAAATACACCTGATAGGCCAAAACGTAACTGCATACGGTAAAGACCTTGGAGATGTTAAGTTTTATGAATTGCTTTACGCAGTTGCTAATATAGATGGTGTAGAAAGAATTAGATTTACAACAGGACACCCAAGGGATTTAGATGAAGATACCATAAAGGCAATGGCAGAAATCCCTCAGGTTTGTGAATATCTCCACCTTCCAATACAGGCAGGCTCAGACAAAATCCTAAAAGCTATGGATAGAGGGTATACCCAGAAGGAATATCTTCATAAAATAGAACTTCTAAAAAAATATATTCCAAATATAGCTCTTTCTACGGATATAATTGTTGGATTTCCTGGAGAAACCTATGAAGACTACCTTGAAACAATAAAAGTTCTGAAAGAAGTAGAATATGACCAGGTTTTTGCCTTTAAATACTCACCAAGACCAGGAACTCCAGCAGCAGAAATACAAATGACCGAAAAACCAGAAACCGTAAGCAAATGGCTAAATGACTTGATAAATCTCCAAAAAGACATTAGTTTTAAGAAAAATAGAGAATATGAAAACAAAATAGTGGAAGTTCTGGTTGAAGAAGAAAAAGACGGAAAATTTGTAGGAAGAACCAGAACAAATAAACTTGTTCATTTTGAAAGCAGGCATAACTTATTAGGAGAAATAATTAACCTCAAAATAAGCAAAGCCAACAGATTTAGTCTTGAAGGAGAATTAGCAAAGGAATTAGTATAAACTGAGGAGGCCAATATCATGATTGAGATGAATGTACAGGGTATAACTTTAGACCCTGTAACAAATATGCCTATAGTCATTCTTAGAGGAAAAGAAACCGACCATGTCCTTCCTATATGGATTGGGATTTTTGAAGCAAATGCAATTGCAATGCAACTTGAAGGTATTACAAGACCACGACCAATGACCCATGACCTGATTAACAGTATTATCAATTCTTTAAACGGGGTTGTTGAATATATTTATATCCATGATTTAAGAGATAATACATACTACGCAGAAATTTCTATTAAAACAGAAAGCACTCCTTTAAAAATTGATGCAAGACCAAGTGATGCCATTAATATTGCTCTTAGAAGTGGTGCACCTATATTTGTTTCAGAAGAAGTTCTTCAAAAATCACAATCAGACGAAAGTAAATTAGATGCCTCTGAAGAAGAAATTAAAGAATGGCTTGAATCTATAAAACCTGAAGATTTTGAGTCTTCCCTTTAAAACTGGAGAACAATTGCTCCCCATGTAAGTCCTCCTCCAAATGCTGTGAGGAGGATATAATCTCCCTTCTTGATTTTTCCTTCTTTCCAGGCCTCATACATTGCTATTGGGATTGAGGCTGCACTTGTATTTCCGTATTTATGAATATTACTGAAAACCTTATCTTCTGGCAGTTCTAATTTTTCAGCAAGAGCATTTATAATTCTGATATTTGCCTGATGCGGTATAACAAGAGATATATTATCTAAAGTAATTCCTGCCTCGTGAAGTGCTTTTAACGAAGCATTTTCCATTGATTTAATAGCCAGTTTAAATGTTTCCCTTCCCCTCATTCTAAGTTTTTCTCCAACAGGACAATAAAGTGAACCCCAGTGGGAACCATCTGATTTCATAACTGCAGATAAAATACCACTTCCATTTTCGGTAGCCGATAACACTACAGCCCCAGCGCCATCTCCAAAGATAACAGCTGTTGACCTATCCGACCAGTCTATTATATGGGAAAAAACTTCAGCACCAACAACCAGAACATTTTTAAACTGGCCTGAAGTGATAAAAGAGTTTCCTATTGTAAGACCATAAATAAATCCACTACAGGCTGCTGATATATCAAATGCCATTGGTTTAGAACAACCTAACTTGTCAGCAAGAAAGCATGCAGTCGATGGAAATGTCATATCAGGGGTAGATGTTGCTACTATTACAGCATCAATATCCCTTGGAGACATTCCTGCATTTTCTAAAGCTTCTTTGCAGGCTGGAAGTGCCAAATCACTGGCTTTTTCCCATTCCTCTGCGATATGTCTTTCCTTTATTCCCGTTCTGGTAGTAATCCATTCATCTGAAGTATCAAGAATTTTTTCCAAATCATGATTTGTGAGAATGCGAGGAGGGACATACATCCCAATCCCTTTGATTTCAGCCTTTACAGCCATCTACTCCCTTAGCTCCTCAGGTAATAAGTTCATCAGATTTTCCTTTAGTTTATCATTAAAATGAGTTTCTTCAAACTGGGAAGCTACTTTAAGAGCATTTTTAATAGCTTTTGCATCTGCTCTTCCATGGGTTATGATGCATGTTCCCTTTGTCCCAAGAAGTGGAGCTCCCCCATACTCTGCAAAATCAGCTTTTTTCTTAAATCTTTTAAGAGCTGGCAACATTAAAGCAGCACCAATTTTTGATATAAAACTTTTTTCAACTTCCTGTTTTATCATTTCCAGTATTATTGTTCCGAGGCTTTCACTGGTTTTTAATACTATATTTCCAACAAAGCCATCACAGATAATAACATCAAAATCACCAGTAAAAATGTCTCTGCCTTCAGCATTTCCAACGAAGTTCAATCCTGTCATTTTTGCCATTTTTAGCAGGGGATACGTATCTTTAACAAGGTCATTCCCTTTTCCTTCTTCTTCTCCAATGCTCAATATACCTACTTTCGGGTTATCTGAACTTTTTAGAATTTCTTTTACATAAGTATGTCCCATCACTGCAAAATAAAGAAGATGCTTTGGACGGCAGTCAACATTTGCCCCAACATCTATGAGAACTGTTGGTTTGCCTTTTTTTGTAGGAAAGGCAACAGCAATACCTGGTCTTTCTATACCTTCTGCTGCACCAACGACAAATTTGGAAATTGCCATGGCTGCACCGGTATTACCTGCTGAAACGAAGGCCTGAGCTTTTCCTTCTCTTACAAGCTTCCCGGCAATATACATTGAGGATTTTCTTTTTTTACGGACAGCAACGGATGGGGGTTCATCCATACTTATAACTTCTTCAGCATGGATTATCTCAATAGGAAGGCCTTTTCCTCCTGCTTTCTCAAGTTCCTTTTCTAATATTTCCTTATTACCTACTAAATAAACGCCAATATTATATTCTTTTGCGAATAATACGGCACCTTTTACATTGCTCTGAGGGGCATAATCACCCCCCATAGCATCAAGAGCTATATACAAGTTATACTACCTCTATAACCTCTTTGTCTTTGTAATATCCACAATGTGGGCATACTCTGTGTGGTGCCTTTGGCTGTCCACATTCAGGACAGAGTGAAAGTCCTGGTATATTTACTTTTTTAAGCCAGTGTGCTTTTCTCATAGCTGTTTTAGCTTTTGACTTTTTTCTCTTAGGTGCTGCCATATTTAAACCTCCTTAAAACTCGAAATAGGAAACAAATATTATATCAGAAAAGCTTTATTTTAGAAAGGATTTGGATGCCAACCTAAATAGCGGTCTAAATACTTCCTAACCTCATATATCTATCTGATTACTATTCCATCAGATAGATTTAAAACCCTTGCTATGGCTGAGATACTCATTCCTTCGCTATACATCTTTAAAGCCAGTAGTTTTATCTTTTCTGGGTGTTTATGATATTTTGCTCCTTGATAAAAAAGTCTTCCACAATTATTGCATTTATACCTTTGTTTTCCTGTATTTTTTCCAAATTTCTTACACCAGTTTGAACCACATTCTGGAGATTTTATATTTTCCTGATACTTCCTTGGTCTTCCTCTCTTTCTCATAATTCTTATTCCACAATACTTTTAGCTATTTTCGGATAGGACTGCCGAACCGACACAAACTGTTGACAAAAGTTTTCAATATACATATAATATTCTCTTGTTAGTTGAGCCGCTAGCTCAGTCGGTAGAGCACCGGTCTTTTAAACCGGTGGTCCTGGGTTCGACCCCCAGGCGGCTCACCATGACGCCCCCGTCGTCTAGCCAGGCCTAGGACACCGGCCTTTCACGCCGGCGACACGGGTTCGAATCCCGTCGGGGGCATTTTTATTTTAAATACTCTAAAACATCTTCCACCTTTTCTATCTCAATAACACCATCTACTTTATGGGTTTTATATCCCAGAACTGTTTTTCCATAAATAAGGCTGTATGCTATCTCTGACAGAGTTCCATAATTTCCACCTACAGCAATTATCAGTTCTCCTGAAGCTACTACAATTGGATTTCTGACAAAACCCATACCTGTGTTTATTTTTATATCCACATATCTGTTAGCATCACTGCCATCAAGAGAAGGCATTATCCCTATTGTTAATCCTACTTTTTCTTTGGCACCTTTACATACTGCTTCCATTATGCCGGTTCTACCACCACAAACAACACCAAAACCTTTTTCTGCTATTAGCTGTCCTAATCTATAGGCAAACTGATATTCATCACTGTCAGGTGTAGCTGTTGAACTGCCAATTACAGATATAAGCCTCAATTCTTCTCCTCCATGGGTTTGTAAAAAAATGCAAGTGTTGTTCCCCAAAATAGATGAAGTAAAAAAAGTGTTATATGCTGATTAATATCCATATTGATTATTCCTGAAAGCCATTTTGCCCCGCCAAGTCCGAAAACAAAGGCAACAATTAACACCAAAATATGCCAGCCAATAGAAAATAGAACTCCTTTCAACAGCTTAAAACCGGGAATGTATTGATAAATATAAGCAAACACAAATCCAAACAGAATACTATTTAACTGATGGCCAATAAAAAGTGCTATATCCTCATATCCTTTAAATAGGTTTTCCTGAACAAGCCATTCCCTATAAATCTTGTAAGAGCCAAACAGACCAAACCAGCCTTCTAATGCAAGGTCAATAACATACATCACATAACCGGCTATAAA
>JALWLQ010000038.1 GCA_027084095.1 Persephonella sp. | reverse complement strand
GCAAATGTATGTGTCCCCAGAGCAGATATAATAAAATCGTAGTTTTTGCCTATCTGGTTAATTTCCTTTAGAGCTTTTCTGAAATAGTAAATAACTTCTTCAGGTTTTTCGCATACAGGAGAAACAATCTCAACCATTGATGTAAGAACTTCAGGCTGGACTATACCTTTTAAATCCTCAGGCAGATTTTTGAAAATAATATCTGCACTATCAGACAGGGAAAAGTCCTCCCTATTTACAAGCTGAACCTCTAATTCTGCCCCTACAGTAAAAGGTTTGGAATTTTTGAAATTTAATGTTCCCTGTGGGCTTTTGTGACCTTTAATCTTAATCCCTCCACTGATAATATTTTTACTTCTTCACCCTTTTTGATAGGAACTTCAGAGTAAGCATCCCATATTTCACCTTCTACAAATACCTTTCCTTTTGGGTCTATATCTGTTTCTGCAACTCCAATCTTGCCAATCATTCCCTCTTTGCCGGTTACAGGTTTTCTGACCTGTGCCTTAATACCAAGATATGCAATTGTCAGGAAAAATGCAGCACTGAACAATGCTACAGGAAGTATAATTTTCACAGGAATATCTCCGTAAGGTGAATCAGGGCTTATAAGTATTATTGAACCAAATATCAGAGCTATCACACCGCTTACCGCAAGGGCTCCAAATGTAGGGGTTATTATTTCCAGAACAAAAAACAGAATACCCAGTAATATCAGTAGAACTCCAAGCCAGTTGACAGATATTGTGTTAAGGGCATAAAGGGCAAGTAGTATAGATATTGCACCGACAACACCGGGAATTACACTTCCCGGATGGTAAAGTTCAAAAAATATTCCATAAAAACCAATCATAAGAAGCAGGTATGCAACAACCGGATTTGTAAGTATGCTCAGTAAGATTTCTTTAAAACTCTGTTTAACATAAACAATTTTTTCATTCTGGGAAAGTTTTATTGTTTTGGTAGAACCAGCCTTTTTAACTTTTTTGCCATTTATCTTTTTCAGTAAATCATTCAGGTCTGTTGCTATAAAATCAATAACTTTTAGTTTTAAGGCTTCTTCGGCAGATAAATTTTTTGCTTCGGTAATCATTTTTTCAATAACTTTTACATTTCTTCCTTTTTCCTTTGCAATAGCTCTGACAAATGCCAGCATATCATTAATCACTTTTTCTTTCATTGTTTCGTCTATATCTTTGCCGGTCATGTTTACCGGGGATGCAGAACCAATATTGGTAGATGGAGCCATTGCCGCTATATCTGCCGATATTGTGATTATTGCCCCTGCTGATGCTGCCTGAGCTCCAGGAGGATAAACATAAACAACCACCGGAATTGGCGAGTTTATCATTGTTTTAATAACATCCCTCATTGCACTTCCGAGACCACCGGGGGTGTCCAGCTGTAAAATAACGACTTTTGCGTTTTCTTGTTGTGCTTTGTTTACAACTCTTTTGACATAATCTGCCATAACAGGTGTTACAGGTTTATCCCATTCCCCAACAACAACCTGACCGTAAGAGAAGCCTATTAAGATAAGAAATACAAGGAAAAACTTTTTCATCAGTAATTCCTTTCCCCAAAAATAGCTGTGCCAATTCTAACTATAGTTGCTCCTTCTTCTATTGCAACCTCAAAATCATGGGACATTCCCATAGATAAATGGGGGAGACTGACATTAAATTTTTTCTCAAGTTGTTCTTTCATATCTCTAAGCATTGCAAAATAAGGTCTGGATTTTTCTGGGTCTTCAAAATACGGAGGAATACACATAAGTCCTAAAATCCTTAGATTTTCTTTCTGCATAGAATACTCAAATAATTTCTCAAGATTTTCCGGTTTTACCCCGTATTTCGTTTCTTCTTCTCCTACATTAACTTCTATCAGAACATCCTGAACTTTTTCTATTTTCCCTGCCCTTTTGTCCAGTTCATCTGCAAGGGCTTCTCTGTCAAGGGAATGTATCAGTTCAAAATATTTAACAGCATATTTTGCTTTATTTGTCTGCAGTCCTCCTATCAAATGCCAGTGGATATCCTTCAGGTTGGAAAGGGCTTCTATCTTTTTAATTCCCTCCTGAACCCTATTTTCTCCGAAATATCTTATACCTGCTTCATAAGCCTCAACTATCTTTTCAGGTGGCTGGGTTTTGGAAGCAGCCAGAAGTATTACATCTTCAGGTTTTCTTCCTACTTTCTGAACAGCCTTTTCTATCTTTTCTTTGATTTTTTCCACATTTTCCCTTATTGCCATATTATTACTCCTGGCTTAATATAGATTATGACTGTTTAAAATTATAAATCAGGAGGACTGTAATGGCAGCAGAAGATTTCAAGGTTGTTGATGGACTTTATTATACAAAGGAGCACCTCTGGGTAAAGGTTGATGGTGATGATGCTGTGATAGGAGTAACCGACTATGGTCAGCATCAGCTTGGTGATGTAGTTTATGTTGAACTTCCACAGGTTAGTTCAGAAGTTGAAGCAGGAGACAAAATAGCATCTGTTGAGTCTGTAAAGGCTGCAATTGATATATATTCTCCTCTTACAGGGAAAATACTTTCTGTAAATGAAGACCTGAAAGAAGACCCAAGCCTTGTTAATGTTGACCCTTACGGAGATGGATGGATAGCAGAGATACAGATGTCAGACCCAAATGAGCTTGAAGACCTTATGACTGCGGATGATTACAGAGCTTATATACAGGAAGTAGAAAGCGAAGAAGAGGTGTAAAGGTGAAACATTTTGTTATAACAGCTGTAGGTGAAGACCAGCCGGGAATAGTCGCCGGTCTTACAAAGGTTCTTTATGAAAAAGGGGCAAATATAGAAGACTCTGCAATGACAAGGCTGAATAATGAATTTGCAGTTATGCTGATTGTTAGTTTTGAAAATGATATTACCCCTGAGGAATTAAAAGATAGTTTCAACCAGATAGCAAAAGAAAAAGGGCTTATGATAAATGTAAGGGAAATTCCTGAAGAGGTATACCAGAATAAAGAAGAAGTAGGTCAGGTATATAACCTTATTTTATATGGGGCAGATAGGCCGGGAATTGTTTATAAAGTTGCAAAACTACTTGCAGACAAAAATATAAACATTGCAGATTTGAGAACAGAAAAAAGCCCTGAGCTTTATGTCCTGATAGCACAGGTTGAATTTCCTCCAGGACTTACAGAAGAAGATATTAAACCTGAGCTTGAAGCTTTAAAAGATGAGCTTAATATAGACCTTTCTATAGAAAAAGTTGAAAGTGTGGAGATGTAATGGAAAAACTTGAGATTTTAAGATATCCAGATGAAAGGCTTAAAAAACCCTCCATAGAGGTTGTGGATTTCGGTAAAGAATTTAAAGAGTTTGTGGATAAACTCCTTTATACAATGAAAAACTCACCTGCAGGGGTGGGAATAGCCGCCCCTCAGGTTAATAAACATATAAAAACCATAATTGTTGATGCATCTGAGTATAAGCATAAACATAACAAGCTCAATCACGGCCTTATGATACTTTCTAATCCAAGAATAATTGCCCATGATGGTGAGATTGTAATAAGGGAGGGTTGCCTTTCTGTCCCAGACTACACAGGAAACGTAAAAAGACACTACTGGATAAAAGTTGAAGCAGAAGATATAAATGGAAACACAATAACATTTGATACAGAAGGGTTTGAAGCAGTTGTTATTCAGCATGAGATGGACCATCTAATAGGAAAACTTTTTATTGACAGGGTAGCTTCCCCGAAGGATATATTTAAACGAAAAGTTTATAAAAAATGATTAATTTTAAGCCTCTGCTTAATAATTATGAGTATTTCCAGATTGTAAAACCCCTGGGAAATTCAATCACCCTGAAAGCAGGAGAAACAGTAAAAGCAGAGGTTATTGATATCCTCTCAACAGGTGGAGTAGTCCTCCGAATAAAAGGAGGCGTTCTGACGGTAAATACAGAAATCCCTTTACAGAAAGATACATCTTTACTCTTAAAAATTCTTAATACTCCCCAGACAGACCATAAACTAAAAATTCAGCTAATAGGTATCCTTAACAAAAACGAGGCTTTGATAAATCCTAAAACAGAGTATCCGGCTGAAGAAATCATAAATTTTTTGCAATCAGGGAAAAATAGAGAAACTATTTTAAACTCAATTTTTTCCTATATACTCCAGAATATAAACAGTTCAGATACTAAAGCACAAAAATTAGCACAAAATCTGCTTAACTCATTTTTATCATCCCAGAAGATAAACCTCCAGATAAACAATACAGAAATAAGTAAGATATTACATTCAATAAAGGAAGTATCCCCTGAAACATTTGAAAAAATAATAAAAAACTCAGGTCTGTTTTTTGAAAACAAAATAAAACACAAAAAATTTTCAGAAATAAAAGACGACCTGAAATATATCCTTTCCAGCAGGAAAGAGTTATCACAGGGTGAAAAACAAATCCTTACTACAATTGAAGGCTATCAGATTTTGTCCAGAGTTTTTGAAAGTGTTTATATTTTTCTGCCACTGCTCTGGGATTATTTGGAAAGGGGAGATATTTTTCTGAAAAAAAGCAAAAAATGGAAAAATGTTTATTTTTGTAGAATAAATCTTGATTTTAAGGATTTAGGCAGATTTTCAGGTGGAATATTCCAGTTTGGAAAAGAGTTGTATCTAAACTTTTTTGTAGAAAATCAGCAGCTTAAAGAGTTAATCAGGGAAAATTCAGATGAGCTTATCCACAATGTCAAAAGACATGGATTTTCTGAAGTTTTTCTCAAATTCTTGAAAAGGCCTGTAGATGACCGGAAATTAATAGATGAAAATCTAATGTCTGACAGGGTTTAATGGCTGAAGACAAAAAAGCCGTTGCTTTAAAATATGAAAGAGGCAAAGACAAAGCTCCAAAGGTAATAGCAAAAGGCAAAGGTCATATCGGAGAAAAAATAATTCAGGTAGCAAAAGAGCATAATATTCCCATAAAAGAAGACCCTGTTTTAGTGGAAGCCTTATCACAGATAGAAATAAATCAGGAGATACCGCCGGAGCTTTATAAAGCAGTTGCGGAAATTTTGGCTTTTGTGTATAGACAGACAAAAAAGATTGAAAAATAACCGAAACAACCAATATTAATTACCAAAAAGGGAGGATAAAGATGAGCCTTCAGATAAGAGAGCCAGCTGTCAGTGATATGTTTTATCCTGCAGACCCTGTTGAATTGAGAAAAATGCTTACTGAATACCTTGAGAAAGCTCCATTATATCCATATAAACCTGAAGCTGTAGCATCTCCACATGCAGGATATATATACTCTGGACCAGTTGCAGCTGTTAGCTATAAGCAGTTTTTAAATCTTGACCCAGATAAACATTACACCATCTTGCTTGTTGGGCCTTCCCATTATGTTCCATTTGAGGGGGTATCATTTGGGTATTATGACTACTGGCTTACACCTCTTGGAGAAGTTGAGGTAAATAAAGAGGAAATAGAAAGATTTGTGGCTAACAACAGACATCTGCCAATAACCCTTAATACAATTCCACATCTGAAAGAGCATTCCCTTGAGGTTCAGGTTCCATTTCTTCAAATGGTTTTAGAGGATTTCTCAATAATCCCTGTTGTGTATGGACAGGTTCATTATTCTGTTGTGGAAGAGGTTATAGCACAGATAAAAGATAACAGGGATGATGTTGTTGTGGTGATAAGCACAGACTTAAGCCATTACTATCCTGACCATGTGGCAAGGGAGATAGATATAAACTGTAATATGGCTGTTGAACATCTTGATTTATCACTACTTGATAGATGTGAAGCCTGTGGGAAAATAGGTCTTGAGGCAATAATTGATTATTCCAGAAGAGTAGGCTGGAAGGGAAAAGTTCTTGATTATAAAACTTCCGGAGATACTTCAGGAGACAGGTCTGCTGTCGTAGGATATGCAAGCTACATTTTTTACAAGGAGGAATAAATGGAAGATGTAATTGTTTCCCTTGATGAGATTACAGAGGAAGAAGGACAGGCACTTGTTCAGCTTGCCAGAAAAGCAATTGAAGAGTATCTAAAAACAGGATTAGAAATAGATTTAAAGGAAGTTCCTTATGAAAGCTGGAAGAAAAAGGGGGCTTCTTTTGTTACTCTTGAGGTTTCGCCAACCCATCAGCTTAGAGGTTGTATTGGCTCAATAATACCACATCAGCCCCTTTACAAAGATGTTATACATAATGCTATAGCTGCGGCAACCTCTGACCCGAGATTTTTACCTGTAAGACCTGAGGAATTATCCAATATAAAGGTAAAAGTCTCTATTCTTTCTTATCCCCAGCCTTTGCAATTTTCTGACCCTTATGACCTGCTCCAGAAATTACAGCCCTTTAAGGACGGTGTAATCCTAAAATACGGAAACCATCAGACAACCTTTCTACCAGAAGTCTGGGAACAGCTTCCTGATAAAACCCAGTTTTTATCCCATTTATGTATGAAAGCAGGACTTCCCTCTGACTGCTGGCTAACATATCCTATAGAGGTGTTTAT
>JALWLQ010000037.1 GCA_027084095.1 Persephonella sp. | reverse complement strand
GATACAGCTGTTTATAGCTATTTTTATCTATATCTTGCTTCTATAAACAGGTTTAAAAACCCTGAGCTTGCCCTTGAATACTGGACAAAAATAGATAAAGAAGCACTTTTTAAGGATGATATTCCATTCTATTACTATCTGAGATACGAAATCGGCAGGGAGTTAAATTTAGACACAACCCAAATTATAAAACAGATAACTCTTAATTATTCATATAATCGGTATTATGGATATCCGGTAATATTTGAAAATATAGAAAAACTGTCTTCGGATGAGATATTTAAAATTATAGATAAACTTGCCGCAAAAAGAATGTATACAAAAGGAATATATCTGTTGCCCTATTTAGATAATAGCCAGAAAAAATATTTCTATAGTGCACTTTTATATATGAAAAAAAGAAATTACCATAAAGCCGAACATTTTATTTCTATGCTGGAAGACAAGTATAAAGCTTCTGCAATCTATTCGTATATATATTTTCAGAGAAAAATGTCAGACAAAAAAAGATACTTTAAGGAACTTTTACAGCTTAATGATAAAAATCTTATTCACAAAGCAGCTAACTATTTAATGAAAAAAAGTTTTTATCTCCAGAACTACAGCGACTTTTTCTACTATTCCCGTTTCATCCCAGAAAACAGCACATACTATTCCAACAGAATATGGTTTATGTTCCTGTATAAATATATAAACAATAAAAAATTACAGGCTGCCAATCTTCTGGAAAAAAATATAAATCTTTTTTCAGAAAAACCTAAAATCTACTACTGGTTATATTTATCTTACAAAGATATAAATAGAGCAAAAGCATACAAATATCTAAAAAAAGCTGCTTCTATTCAGAAGATGGATTTTTATGTTATAAGAGCAAGAGAAAAATTAAATCTCCCGTTATTTAAAGAAAAAACAGTTCTGGTAAAATCCCATAAAAGCAAAACTCTTAATATGATTTCAAAGCTTAAGCAGATAGATTACAAAGCGGCTTATATAGAAGCCAGATATTACATGAAAAAGCAAGGGGTAGAATTCATAGTTGATGTATTTCCCGAACTGGCAGCCAGAAAATTTGCAAGTAAAAAATATCTGGTTCGCTACTCATATCCTAAACCATTTACACAATACACTAAGGATAATTTCGTTTATGCAATAATGAGACAGGAAAGTTTCTTTGACCCTTATGTTATTTCTTTTGCCAATGCTGTTGGGCTAATGCAGATAATTCCCCCCACAGCCAGATGGATAGCTCAGCAGAAGAAGGACAAAAATTTTGATGTTGTCCAGCTTTTTGAACCTTCTAAAAATATAGAGTACGGTATATGGTACATAAAATATTTAGATAGAATATTTGAAGGCAATATATTTTATATTGCCGGTGGATATAATGGTGGAGATGGAACAGTGAGAAGAACCTTAAAAAGATACAAAATCAAAAATATTGAGGAATTTGTGGAACTTTTACCTTACAGAGAAACAAGGTATTATGTAAAATATGTCTATAGACATTTTAAGGCTTACGAAACTTTATACAGGAATAACTAATGTTTACTGGACTGATTGAGGAAATTGGTAAAATACAGGAAATAAAACCCCAAATCAGTGGTATAGAAATAAAAGTTTCTGCAAAAAAAATCCTTGAAGGTTCACAGATAGGAGATAGTATTGCAATAAATGGGGTTTGCTTAACGATAACAGAGATGGGAGATAATTATTTCAAATTTGATGTATCCCCAGAAACTCTGAACAGGTCAACATTTCGATATCTGAAAATAGGCGATTATGTAAATCTGGAAAGAGCTCTGAGACCTTCAGACAGACTTGGAGGGCATATAGTTCAGGGTCATGTAGATACTATAGGGGATATCAGAAATATTATCCCCAGAGGAGAACATACAGAGTTTATTTTTTCATTTCCTTCTGAGTATTCAAATCTAATTGTGGAAAAAGGCTCAATAGCAATAGATGGTATCAGTCTTACAATAAATGAAATCAGCGGAAATAGTTTCTCTATAAACATAATTCCCCACACATTACAGAGCACAACTCTCCAGTATAAAAAAACAGGAGATAAGGTAAATATTGAGTTTGATATACTTGGAAAGTATGTAAACAGGATTTTAGGGAAAATTAGACAGAGTAATTTAGAAAAACTCTTAGAGAACTTCTAAAATGGCTAAAAAAAAGAAAAAACAAAAACCTTATGGTAATGTAAAACCTAAAAACTACAGAGCCATATACGAAGAAAAGTTCTACAACATCCTTTTCCAGCTAAGATATCCTTTAATGACTGTTATCTTCTTTACCACCCTGGGCGTATTAATGCTTATGATTATAAACAACAAAAGCGACGGAAGAAGCGTTCTTAATTACTTTTTCCATACAGTAATCACATTCTCCACTGTTGGCTATACAGAGGGGTATGATGTTGACCCTGAACATCTTATGATAAATAGATTTTTTGCAACCATCTTTATCATAATAACAATACCCCTTGTTTATATGTATGGTCTTGTTATGACCGTTAATGTATTTTTATCAAGCAATATAAATGAAATCTTTAGATACTGGAGGATGTATAGAAGGATGGAGCAACTAAAAGACCACTATATAATCTGCCGTTTTAATGGAATTACCAGAGAAGTTATGAAAAATCTAAAAAGAAGAAAAATTAAATTTGTCCTGATTGAACCTGACCCTGCAAAAGAGCAAGAGATAATAGATTTTGGTGTTGAATTTTATGTGATTGATGAACCACATAAAAGGTCTGTTCTACTTGGCGTTGGGATAGAGAAAGCTAAAGGATTAATCACTGCCTTTGAGGAAAATACACAGGATATATCAGTTATAGTTACAGCAAGGCTTATTAGACCAGATAAAGATAGTTTTTATGTTTTTGCCACTGCCACAACGGAAGGGGCAGCCGAAAAAATGAAATTGTTGGGAGCCAATGAGGTTATAGTCCCAGATGTAGCTGTAGGAAGGAGATTAACCTCTTTTGTTCTCCATCCACCTTCTCCTGTGCTTTCTGGTTTCCTTGAAAAGATTGCTTATGGAGAAAGAACCGATATTGATATTATGGAAATAAGGGTTGAACCAAATTCTGACCTGATAGGCAAAAAACTCAAAGATATACATATGAGACAGGAAACAGGGGCAACAATAGTGGCAATTATTAGAGAAGATGGAAAAATGAAGATAGCCCCTTCAGGAGATACGGAAATTAAAGAGGGAGACGCTTTAATAGTTTTAGGACATCCTAAGGCTCTTAAAAGGGCTGAAGTTTTCTTTGAAGAACATTTACAAGAAGAAAACAAAGAGGTAAAGGCACATGATTAACTGGGGAAAAGTATGGTCAGACTTTTTTATATTCCTTGCTCTTACCAGTAATGTTGGTTTTATATTCAGTCATGACCCGTATCAGCTTGTTATTGCAATAGGTGTTAACCTACTGGCAACAGTTCTTAAATTTGGAGCTAAAAAGATACTTGCAGCAGAGCTGCTGGCAACTGCCCTGGTTGCAGACCTACATCTTATACCTGCAACTATTCTTTACTTCACAGGAACTCATGTTCCGCTGGCTATTGGTCTTGCAATAGGTGCTGCTGTAGCCAATGTGATTTCTATAGTTATGCTTGTAATAGAAATTATCTTTGAGTATAGGAAAGAAGAAGAGGATTAGTCAGAGTATTAGCATTGCATCTCCGTAGGAAAAAAAGCGATATTTTTGCTTAATAGCTTCATTGTAAGCTTTGAAAATAAAATCTTTGCCTGCAAAGGCAGATACAAGAAGGATTAATGTGGATTTAGGAAGATGAAAGTTAGTTATTAGAGCATCTACCATTTTAAATTGATATGGAGGGTATATGAATATATCACTGAAGCCCTCCTTTTTGCCTGTTTGGGCATAAGTTTCCAGAGTTCTAACAACGGTTGTTCCAACTGCTATAACTTTTTTGCCTCTTTCTTTTGTTTCTCTTATAGCCTGTAATGTTTCTTCTGGAATTTGGTAATACTCCTCATGCATCTTATGTTTTGTTATATCTTCTGTCTGTATAGGTCTAAACGTTCCCAGTCCAACATGGAGAGTGCAAAAGGCTTTCTTTATTCCTTTTTCTTCAAGTTTTTTCAAAAGCTCCTCTGTAAAATGAAGTCCGGCTGTTGGAGATGCCACAGCTCCTTCCTTTCTGGCAAAAACTGTTTGATAGGCTTCTTTATCTTTCTCCTCATCCTCCCTTTCTATATAAGGAGGCAAAGGTATATGACCGTATTTGTTTATAAGCTCTTTTATATTATTTCCGATTAGCTTTACTCTGGCTTTTCCTTCCTGATATTTTTCCAGTAGAACAGCTTTAAAATCCTCCCCAAATATAACTTCCTGCCCTGGCTTTAATCTTTTGATATTTTTGATTAAAACTTCCCACTCATTATCTGTATAAGGTCTTAAAAGCAAAACCTCTATTTTTGCCCCTGTAGCTTTTCTGCCTATAAGCCTTGCAGGTATAACCTTTGTATCATTTAGAACCAGTAAATCCCCCTCTTTTAGATACTCTACAATATCCCTGAATATCCGATGTTCTATTTTCTGGTTTCTCCTGTCCAGAACCATAAGTCTGCAGCTATCCCTTGGCTCTACAGGATACTTTGCTATAAGCTCTTGTGGAAGATGGTAATCAAATTCTGATAGTTTTATCATCGTGATATTTTAGATAGTAGTATGAATATTAGGGATAAAACAACGCTGATTAAAATTGATGTGGTAATCGGGAAGTAAAACACAAAATTATCCCGTTTTATATAAATATCCCCTGGTAGCTTCCCAAGTCCAAAGGGCAGTTTTTCAAAAAACATAATGATTAGACCTAAAACAACTATAAAAAGCCCTATAATAATAAGTGTCTTTCCTATACCTTCCATTTTCCCTTAATTAATGTGTTTTTATATGAGTTAACAAAATATACTTTATTTTTTCTGTTTCAACAAAGTTTTTTCACAATACTTTACATAGCTTTCAGGGATATACAATTCCTGTTTACCATCTTTGATAACCATTCTTATGTGTGTTTTATGGGTTTTAACATACTCCGACAGACATTTAATCATTTCTTTATCTTTTATAGAGCTGAGTTTTACCGTTTTTTCCTGAGCAACTACCGGTAAAGCTATCAAGATAATTCCAGCCAGTATTTTTTTCATAACTTTCCCTCAAAAATATAGTATTTATAAGCTTATTTATACTGAAAACATGCAAATATATCAAGAGAAAAATAGATTGTCATTGTTATTTTTTAATTTTAGTTTTAAAATTATTGCTCAAAGTTGTTAATAAAAAATTAGTAATAAATAAATTATCAATTGGGGGTAAGTCAAAATGAAAAAAAGGAAGTTAGTAGGTGCTATTTTACTGGGGGGAAGTTTACTTTTTCTGGGAAATAGTGCCAGTGCCCAGGAGTTTTCCCAGTATGAAAAAGTTGCTCTTATGAACTGTTGTGATGGTGATTTAGACAAGGATGGAGTTGATGATTATGGAGACCTCTGTCCAGGAACACCTGAAGGAACACCTGTTGATGCTTATGGATGTCCAAAGGACAGTGATAAAGATGGGGTTCCAGATTATAAAGATAAATGTCCTAATACTCCAGAAGGTTTAAAAGTTGATGCAAATGGTTGTGCTCCTGACAGTGATAATGATGGTGTTCCAGATGCACTGGATAAATGTCCAAATACACCAGCAGGGGCTAAGGTAGATGAAAAAGGATGCCCTGTAGATAGTGACAACGATGGAGTGAGTGATGATAAAGACCAATGTCCAAATACACCTGCCGGTGTTAAGGTTGACGCAACAGGATGTGCTTTAGACAGTGACCACGATGGTGTAGCTGATTATAAAGACAAATGTCCTGATACTCCTGCAGGAGTAAAAGTCGATGCAAATGGTTGTCCATTGGACAGTGATGGTGATGGTGTTATTGATGCACAGGATAAATGCCCGGATACACCAGCAGGTGTTAAAGTTGATGCTGCAGGATGTCCACTTGATAGCGACCATGATGGCGTTGCCGACTATATGGACAAATGTCCAAACACACCAGCCGGTGCCAAAGTAGATGCAAACGGTTGTATGATGGAAGTAAGGCTGGAAATATACTTTGATACAGACAAAGCTGTGGTAAAACCAGCTTATTATCCAGAGATTGAAAAGGTTGCAGAATATCTCAAAGAAAATCCAGATGTAAAAATCGAAATTCAGGGACACACAGACAGCATAGGCTCAGCCAAATACAATCTCAGATTATCACAGAAGAGAGCAGAAGCAGTCAAAGATATACTTGTCAAAAAATACGGTATTTCTCCAGACAGGATAATCGCAAAAGGATACGGAGAAACTATGCCAATAGCTCCAAATGATACTCCTGAAGGAAGAGCTAAAAACAGAAGGGTCATTGTTAAAATCATAAAATAATTTTATTCAGGGGACAGACCGTCCCCTTTCCTTCTATGTATTATTTTTTTATTTTTGCTTTTTTTTCTTTAGCT
>JALWLQ010000036.1 GCA_027084095.1 Persephonella sp. | reverse complement strand
TACCACCTTTCAGGATTTCCCTTTCAGCTTCTCTGGAAGGGTATCCTATGCTTATTTTCATCATAAAT
This sequence comes from Persephonella sp., assembly GCA_027084095.1. GTDB lineage: Bacteria > Aquificota > Aquificia > Aquificales > Hydrogenothermaceae > Persephonella_A. Next base: position 6,475 of record JALWLQ010000036.1, on the reverse strand, counting down.
CTGTCCATCTGGGATTCAGGGAGGGGAAATGTTCCAAACTGCTCAACAGGGTTCTGGGTAGCAATCACAAAAAATGGTTTTGGAAGTTTATATGTCTCACCTTCAACTGTTACCTGCTTTTCTCCCATAGCCTCAAGTAAGGCACTCTGGGTTTTAGGGGTAGCCCTGTTAATTTCATCAACCAAAACAATATTATTGAAAATAGGTCCCGGATGGAACTCAAATTTCTGGAGTTCTTTATTGTATATAGATACACCGGTTATATCTGTAGGAAGTAAATCACTGGTTGCCTGTATTCTTCCAAAGGAAAGCCCCATTATTCTGGCTATTCCTATGGCAAGGGTTGTTTTACCCAGACCGGGCATATCCTCTATAAGCAGGTGTCCATTTGAGAAAAATGTAATTAAAGATAGCCTTAGTGCCTGCTCTTTTCCGTGTAAAAACTGTGATAAGGTTTCTATAATTCCCTGAATTTTTTTATTTTTTATATGCATATTCACACCTTTATGTTATCTATTAATCTTGTATTTCCAACAAATACTGCCAGTGCAATTATACTACCTTTTTCAAGTCTTTCTTTTGGTTTTAGTGTTTCAGCATCAACAAACTCTATATACTGGATTTCTTTAACTTCAGGATGGGACAGGATTATTTTTTCCATTTCTTTTCTTATCTTATTTATATCAGTTTCCCCAGATTTAAACATCTCCTTTGCTTTAAATAGTGCTTTACTCAGGGATAAAGCTGCTTTTCTTTCTTCAGGAGATAGATATTTATTCCTGGAAGACATTGCAAGACCATCAGGCTCTCTCACAATAGGACAGCCTATAACCTGAACATTCATATTCAGGTCTTTTATCATTTTTTGAATTACCTTTAATTGCTGATAATCCTTTTCACCAAAATAAGCCCTATCTGGCTGAACAATATTGAATAGCTTATTTACAACAGTTGTAACGCCTTTAAAATGCCCTGGTCTGTATGCACCACACAAACCTTCTGTTAATCCCTCTACTATCACATATGTTGAAAAATCCTCAGGATACATCTCTTCAACTGAGGGATGGAAAACATAATCTACCCCCTCTTTTTTACATATCTCAAGGTCTCTTTCCAAATCCCTTGGATATCTATCAAGGTCTTCATTTACACCGAACTGTATAGGGTTTACAAAAATACTGACAACAGTTATATCATTATCTTTTTTACTACATCTCATAAGTGAGATATGCCCTTCATGGAGATAACCCATTGTTGGAACAAAGCCTATAGATTTGCCTTCTTTTTTCAGGTTTTTAACTATCTGTTTCATCTCTTCTATGGATTTTACAAGCATTCTCACCACTCCTTGCTAAAAAGTTATAATAATTATAAAAAATTAATGGAGTAAAAATATGAGTATACTTCCAAAAATATTATGGGAAGCATTTTCAGTGGCTCTGCTTCTGTATGGTTCATACTTAATATACGTCTTTTTGTGGTTTTCAGCAGTCCGAATATGGAATGTTGATGTTTTTACAGCCAAACTAATTTCAGGATTGATTATTGGTTTAATTCTTATATACTCATCAGTAAGGTGGTTTAAAAAGAAAAAAGCACAGCTTGAGAACAAGGAAGAACCAGAAACAGCTTGAGAAGGGGAAGGGAATAGTTATAGGACTACCAAAGAACACCTATATTCAGTAAAAAATTTTCCGATAATAAGTGAAAATTTTATAACAGATTTTAGAAGAGGGGATATATAATAGGGTAAGAATATTATGAAAAATGATTTATCACATAAAATCCTTGAAAGTTTACCTGATATAGTCTGTGTATTTAAACCTGATAAAGAAATTATTTATATAAATCAAACCTTTTGTAAAGTTCTTGGATTTTCTCCCAGTGAGATAATAGGAAAATCTGTGGATAAAATTATAGACAGTTCCTTCATAGACCATATTATTAATCTTCTTGAAAAGAACCACATTCCAGAAGACCAGGAAGCCTACTTAATAACATGTTCAGGAGAAAAAGTAAGAGTTATTATAAGGGCAGGAGTAATAAAAAATGGAAAAGTTCAATGTATCATTATAAATGCCCGTGACCTTACATATCTTAATATACTTGAAAAGCAGCTTGAAAAGTATGCAGAAACTCTGGAGGAAATAGTACAGGAGCGAACAAAAGAATTATCAAAAACCAAAAATTTCCTTGAAAATGTTTTGTCCAGCATTCCTGACATATTTCTGGTTCTTGATGAAAAGGGAACCATCATTCTAAGCAATGATGTTGCGAAAAAAAAGTTAAAAGATATACCGGATATAACCAAAAACATTTTGATTAAGTCTGATGATAAAGAAGTATCTTTAAAAGAGCTTCTCTCTGAAATAATTAATAGCAAGAAGATTTATAAAAATTTTAATAGCAGATTAATTCTCAATGGAAAAGAAATCCCAATTCACTTGGTTGCTTCACCACTTAATGCTGATACTAAGAAAGGGTTGCTTCTTATTATAAGAGATGTTTCTCAGTTAAAAGAGAAAGAAAACTTCCTTAACCTGTACAAAACCATTTATGAAAATACTATTGATGCTATTGGTATTGTAGATACAGAAGGAAGATATGTAGACCAGAACAAATCCAATGAAGAGCTCCTTGGATATACAATAGAAGAAATTAGAGGAAAGCGTTTTCCTGATTTTCTGAAAATACCCAATGCAGAAGAGGTTCTGGAACAACTTAAAGAAAAGGGAAGACTAAGATTTATATCTACCACAATAGACCGTCATGGGAATAAAAAATACCTGGATATTGTAGCCCTTGCTGTTAAAGATAAAGAAGGGAAGGATAAGTATTATGTAGGAATTAAAAGGGATATCACCAGCATACTTCAAAGAGAAAAAGAGTTGGAAGAACTCACACAAAAACTTGAAAAAAGATTATATACCGACCCATTAACAGGTCTACCAAACCGTTTAAAACTTATAGAAGACTTAAAAAATATTGCCAGTCCAAAACTTGCAATACTTAATATTGATGATTTTAAAGAAATAAATGATTTTTATGGTTATCAAGCTGGAGATTTTATTCTAAAACAGTTGGGAATAGAAATAAAAGAGTTTCTTACCGATAGCAGTTATAAACTCTATAAACTTTCTGCAGATGAATATGCAATTCTATCTATTAGATATATCCAATCCCATGAATTCGAAAGGGTAATAAGTCAGCTTATCTATTATATAGAAGAAACACCCATTAATTACGAAGATAACGAGATATATGTATCAATCACAGCAGGAATATCTCTGGAAAACCATAATATACTCAATAAAGCAGATATGGCATTAAAGTATGCTAAAGAGAATAAAAAGCCTATAGCCTATTATACAGATAAACTTCAGATGAAAGAGTTATACGAAAAGAATATCTTAATCACACGAAAGATAAAAGATGCTCTAAAGGCAGATAGAATAGCCGTATATTATCAACCGATATTTGAAGTAAGAACAGGAAAGATTAGTAAATTTGAGGCTCTTGTGAGGCTTGTTGATTTTGATAAAAAAGTATTGATGCCAAAAGAGTTTTTAGATATAGCTAAAAAAGCAAAACTTTACCCAGAAATAACAAAGAAAGTGCTTCGGAAAACATTTGAAAAATTCAAGTATATAAATAAAGAATTCTCCATTAATATATCCATAGAAGACATACACAACAGAGAAATAACAGGAATTATTTTTGATTATCTCTGCCAGGAAGACTTTAAAAACCGGGTTGTATTTGAAATTCTTGAATCGGAAGGTATTAAAAGTTATACAGAAGTTTCAGAGTTTTTTAAGGAAGTAAAAAAATTAGGTGGAAAGATTGCTATAGATGATTTTGGAAGTGGATACTCTAATTTTGAATACATACTTAAACTGGATGTGGATTTTATAAAAATAGATGGTTCTCTCATAAAGAATATTGATAAAGATTTATATTCACAGGTTATTGTTGAAACTATAATAAATTTTGCCAAAAAGTTAGGAATAAGGACTGTTGCAGAATATGTTCATTCAGAGGAAGTCTATGAAATGGCAAAAAATCTGGGAATAGATTACTGTCAGGGGTATTATCTCTCACCACCAAAACCATTTGAGGAATTATTTAAGTAATCCTTGAAAAAATTTTATTAAAAACGTATATTTTAGATAAAATCCACATGTCTAAAATATTGCTTTAACGTGGAAAACGAATATTTATAAGAGTTTTACTGAATAAAATATAATCTTAGATTTGTTTTTATACGGATAATTTTTTTCTTCTTACTCAGCTATCTTAATTCCACAAGATAAATTTATTGGAAAAGTTAGATAGATTTAAAATATTAATATTTACATTTAATAGAGGTAGTAATAATGTGTATTCACGAGGAAAAATGTAACGAAATTATTAATTCTTTTGAAAAAAATAAACCTTTTCAATTTCTATCCATAACAGAATTTAAGCAGAAATTTTCTGAACTTATATTTGGAGATGATGTAAAAGAACTTATAAAAAAAATAGCAGATTCTCCAGAAAGATACATAGGTTTGTTTAGGCCTACAAGACCTAAAGCTAAGGTTCTTCAAAATCTCTTACAATCCCATGAAATTAAATTTGGTAATGCATTAGAGATTATATTTGAGTATTTATTTAGTAAAAACTCCTTTGAAATTTTCGGTAAAAATATTAAGTACAAAGGAAAAAAATTAAATATAGATTTGTTCTTTAAAAAAGATAATATACTTTATTTAGTAGAACAAAAAGTTAGAGATGACCACGATTCCAGCAAAAAAGAAGGTCAAATCAAAAATTTCCAAAAAAAGATAGATTATATCATAGATAATATGGAAAATTACAATATAAATTCTGAAGAAAACATTGTAGCTATAATGTTTTTCGTAGACCCTGATTTAAGGAAAAACAAAAATTATTACGAAAAAGAAATAGAAAAACTGAAAAGAATGTATGGAATAAAGATTTATTTATTTTATGGTAAAGAATTTTTTGATTTCTTTGGATTTGGCTATTTTTGGAATTTATTTGAATGTTATCTTTACCTCTGGAAAAAAGAAATCCCTGAGATACCTGAATTAAACTTTGATAAGAACTATGAAAAATCTGCACAAAAAATATTTGAACTTCCACCATCTACTATACATAAATTACTTAGTAATAATAAACTTTGGAAAGAGAAACTTCCTCAAGTACTATTTCCAGAAGGAAAAACTTTAGAGCATTTAAAGGAACTGTATCTATCAGACCCTTCAAAAACAAGAAAAACCATATATAAAAATATTGTAAACTTAATAACTGAAATTTTAGAAAGGTATTATAAAAAATGAAGCCACTAATTAAATGGACAGGCGGTAAATATAGAGAAATAAAGTACTTTCAAGAATATATACCAAGAAACTTTGAAAGATATATAGAGCCTTTTTTTGGGGGAGGTGGAGTATTTTTTCATTTAGAACCTCAAAAGGCAGAAGTAAATGATATATCAAAAGATTTAATGCAATTTTATCTATATATACAATCAGAAAATAAGCTTTTTAAAGAATTTATCTATTCAATTTCTTCCTTTTGGGATAATCTCAATGTTAAGGAACTACAACAATATATATATCCCTTCTTCAAAAACTATATAAATATTGATATAAAAAACATAAACATAAGAGTTGAACTTCTGGAAAAATATATAATCTCTCCCATTGGACAAGAAGAAGAACTTTTAAAGTATGTAATAGATTCAATAATAAATAAAATAATAAGATTAAAAGCTATTTATAAAAAAGAAAATAGAGTTTTTTCTTTAGAAGAACTGGAAGACCATTTGGAAACTTCAATTAGAAGCGGTATTTATCTTTTTTTCAGAAAAGTATTAAACAGTTTAAAAGATGATTATAATGAATTAAAAATTGCTGTTTGGTGGTTTATTAGGGAACTTTGTTATGGCTCAATGTTTAGATATGATAAAAAGGGGAACTTTAATATTCCTTATGGAGGAATTAACTACAATAAGAAAAAATTATTACCTAAAGCCGACTATATTTTTTCTCCACGTACAATTTCACTTTTTAAAAAAACTAAATTTCATAATACAGATTTTGAAGAATTCCTTAATAATATTTATTTAAATGAAAACGACTTTATTTTCCTTGACCCTCCTTATGATAGCAATTTTAAAGAATATGATAAAAACTCATTTACACAAAAAGACCATAAAAGATTAGCAAACCTATTAAAAAACATAAAAAAAACAAAATGGTTATTAGTAATAAAAAATACGCCCTTTATTTTATCTCTGTATGATGAATCTGGAATATATATTGATTCTTTTAGAAAGAAATACAACTATAATGTCAGAGGTAGAAATGTAAGAGATACAGAACATTTGATAATTACAAATTATAACCCATATAATATAACAACTATCCCTATTAAAAATGAAAGACAATACTCGCTTTACTAAGTT
>JALWLQ010000035.1 GCA_027084095.1 Persephonella sp. | reverse complement strand
TATATCATATTTTCCAGCTGTCTAACATTTCCCGGCCAGTCATACTCAACAAGAATTTTTAGAGCCTGTGGGGTTATTCCCTTTACATCTCTATTATATTTCTCATTAAATTTCTGGATAAAATACTCAACAAGCAGTGGAATATCATCCTTCCTTTCTCTGAGAGGTGGAATTTCTATTTTGAAACCACCTATTCTGAAATACAGGTCTTCCCTGAATTCTCCCCTTTTAACCATTTCTTCCAGATTTCTGTTTGTTGCTGCAACTATACGGACATCTATTTTCCTTGGTTTTTCCTCACCTATTCTTCTTATTTCCTTTGTTTCAAGGAATCTTAAAAACTTGGCCTGCATATCATAAGGTATTTCTCCTATCTCATCTAAAAATAATGTTCCACCGTTGGCCTTTTCTATCAGCCCTGCACTGTCTTTATCTGCCCCTGTAAATGCACCTTTTTTATACCCAAAAAATTCTGCTTCCATAAGGTCAGGGGATATATTTGCACAGTTTACAGGAATAAATGGTTTGTCCTTTCTGGGACTTAATTTGTGGATAGCTTTTGCTATAAGTTCTTTTCCTACGCCGCTTTCACCATAAACCAGAACAGTATTATCAAACAACGCTATCTTTTTAATAAACTCAATTATATTTTGCATTAAAGGATTTCTTGTGATGATAAAATCAACCTCAGCCTTAACAACTTCAAGTTCTTCCTTTAGCCTTTGATTTTCTTTGAGAATTTGGGCTTTTTCAACAGCTTCCTGAATAAGTTTCCATACAGCTGGGTCGTTAAAATCAATAGGTTTAGTAAGATAATGAAAAGCCCCTTCTTTCATGCACTCAACTGCATTCTGGATAGTTCCATAGGCTGTCATAACAATGAAACTTGTTATCTTGTTGAAAGTTCTGAGCTTTTTTAAAAACTCCTCCCCTGTCATCTCAGGCATACGCATATCAGATATAATCAGGTCGTATAATTCCTGTTTCGCCTTTTCCAGTCCTTCTACAGCACTGCTTGCAATATCCACAGTATAACCTTCATCTTCCAGTATTATCTGAAATGAGGTAAGTATATCTTCTTCATCATCTACCAGAAGAATTTTTCCTTTTTCCATTTTAGTCCTCAGCTAAAGGTAGTTTTATGATAAATTCAGTTCCTTCATTTTCTTTACTTTTTACTTCAATTTCTCCTCTATGGTCTTTAATTATTTTACTTACGACAGAAAGACCAAGTCCTGTTCCTTTTTCTTTTGTTGTGAAGAATGGGTCAAATATATGTTCTATCATATCTTCAGGAATTCCTGGCCCATAATCTTTTATAGATATAACTGCATATTTCTCATTTTTAGTTAGCCTTATATCTATCCTACCTTCGTTATTCATAGCCTCTATTGAGTTCATCAAAAGATTTATAAACACCCGTTGTAGTGCCGTTGCATCTCCATAGGTATAAATATTTTTACCCAGTCTTTTTGTTATCTTGACTTTTCTTTTTAGATTTTCAGGTAAGGCAAGGTCAAGGGCTGATAAAAGTATATCTCTTAGGTTTATTTTTTCTATCTTATAGTATGACGGTTTTGCATAGTTTAAAAGTCTTGTAATGATATCAGAAGCCCTCTGGCTATTTTTCTCTATTTTTTCAGAAAGCTGGATTATTCTGTTATCATTGAGGGTTTTTGCTCTTTTCTTAATTGCAAAGGCTGAGGCAGCTATAGCTGCCAGTGGATTTTTTATATCATGGGATAAACCTGCTGCCATTTTACCTATAACTGCATGTTTTTCTGTTTCAAGAAGCTGTGCTTCTAATTTCTCTTTCTCGGTTATATCTTCAATAATCAAAACAATATTTTCAGGGTCTTCAAAATCACCGGATATCAGAGGAAGCGCCTTTACTCTATAAATTGAACCTTTTTTACTTATTGATGAAAGCACTGTATCTATTGTTTTTCTTTTCTGAATTACTTCTTTGAAATCTTTTTCAAGGGGTTGCAATTCAGGTATAAGGCTAAAGATTTCCCCTTCTATCTGCTTACCAATTATGTTATGCAGGGCTTTATTGGCTTTTTCAATTTTAAGGTCTTTATTTACAATAGCAATACCAATATCCACAGACTCAAATGTTTTTTCCAGAAGTTCCTGAAGTTTGTTAATTTCTCTGAAATATATTGTTTTTGTTATGGATATAGCTACAGAGTTTGCATAAGTGGATAAATATTCAATTTCTTTAGGCATAATGCCTTCCTTTTTGTATACTCCTAAAACTCCTATCTTTCCTTTGTCGCTTTTTAGTGGAAGAAAAATATGTTTTTCATCAAAAGATATGGTGATTTTTTCAATACTTTGGAATTTATCGCTTAAATAAGAATTTATATTTGGGAAAAATCCACTTTTTCTATAAATATTTTCCTCTCCAGTATCTACATAAACAATAACACCTGAATACCCAAGATTATGCAGTCCTTCAACAACTCTTTCAGCAATATCCTCTATTTTTGAGGGTGAAAGTGTATAATTGCTTAATTTAAATATTTCTTTTAGCTTTTTGTAGGTTATTTTAAGTTCATCATCTAACTGGGTGTGTTGTTTTTGAATTTCACTATTGATAGCTCTATCTACGAAATCTTTGTATCTTCTTTTTTCTTTTTCAAGCTCTATATGAAGATTTTGAACACTTTCCTTGATGAAAAATAAAACAAATAAAATATTTAAGATATAAAAAACCTGATGATTTAATAAATAACTTAAAGCCACCACTGTAACAATCAAAGTCCATAAAGCCGTATCCAGTCTACTAAAACTTCTTTTAAAGAAAAGAGGAATAGCAGCAAAAGGAATAACAAAGTTTAAATATTCTGGTTTATAAAAAAAAAGTCCGATATAAGTAATAAATACAATTAAGTAATATACGGTTATATATCCCTTTAATTTCCAGCTTTTGTCTGAAAATATATGGAGGGAAATAAAATAAAAATACCAGATAAATAGCGAATTAACTAAATGGTGATTTAATGGAAAACTACCAAGAACAATGATTGCCACAAGAGTGAAAAAACTACCTGTTAGATACTTAATATTTTTCAGTCCTTTTTCTAAAAAAACAATTCCTACCCAAAAGGTAAGCCAGGAAAAAATTAATGCCTGCATTTATAGATATAACTCTGAAATTTTTAGTTTGTATCTATCATCAACTTTTTTTAATATACCTTTACCTATAATATTTCCATTTACAAGAAGTTCAACATTCATTTCTCTATTTTGGGATAAAAGAATTTCTGATGTTTCACCTAATTTGTCTATATCAGATAGGGATATTTTTTTATTAAATATTCTTATAACAACAGGCAAAGATATTTTTGAAGGTGTTTGTGAAATGGATGCTGATTTCTCTTCTATTTCAAGCTGGTTATTAAAAGCTTTTATGATAATGCCATTCTCAAAATATTCATCAGCCACTTCTATATTAAAAGAAATATTTCCAGGCTGAAGTTGTACCTCTTCCAGAATTTCTGTCTGTAAATTTTCTGAACCAAAAATCTTTTTAAATAATTTTTCTCCCCAGTTTGAACCCTGAGAAAAGATTAGTCTAACAAGTAAATCTCCTTTGATTAGAAGAGTATTCTTACTATCAGTTATCAGAAAATAAGGCTCTTTTAAACTTTGTGGACTTTTTACATCTATTGCCTGGATGTTATCTATATCATTAGATAAGAATTCAACTATTTTTTCCTTAATGATAGCCTCCTACCTTATCTGCTTTATAAACTCAGGTGTTATTTCTATTTCCTGACCAGATTTAAGCATATCTACACTAATATTAATAGGCTTAGAGACTATTTCTACTGAAACAGGAAGAATGTCTTTTAATTTTTTTAATTTTCTTTTTCCTGCTGTTGTAGGTATTGAGAATATAAAAGGTGATATATCAACCGAATTTACCATTGTTTTTTCAATCAACAAATTTATCTGAGCTGGTTCACCTTTTATATCAAGCTTATACTCCAGTTTTATAAACTCATCTTCATAAAACTGAATAACAGGTCTGTTTATTTTCCTGAAAGTAAATGGAAAATCATTTTTCAGCTGGCTTATTAGCGTTTCTGATAGACTATCCAGAAAAGACTGGGTATTGAACTTTTCATTTAACAACTTATTTACATCATAGCTAAGATGTTCATTTATTATATATTCTATACTCTCAGAAGCACATATGTATAACCTGTATTTTTTTTCAACATCATATCCGTTTATATAAAAATTCTTTTCAGAAACCTGACTACCTGTAAATGAATTAAAAGATACTATGCTAAATTCCACAGGGATATTTGATATCAGGAAATTCTTTAGAGCATATTTATATTTATAAGCCAGAAATTTATACTCTTCTTTTCTTTTTAAAGAAGGTATAGTATAATTTTTCTCTGTTTGAGGAGTGCTGTAAACTTCTCTAAAGAGGGCGTCTAATTCCTCTTTAGAAACTTTGTATTTCATCATCCCCCTCTTAGAAAATTCCTTAATTATAATTATATATGATTTTTTTCAGGAAGGAAGCGTGAAGATAGAACTCTTTTCGGATAAAGAAAAATGGCTTTCTGGATATAAAAGCATAACTATAAGTAAGCCTGTATATAGGGCTATTTATAAAAATAATATCTTAATTATCAATAAACAACCTATAAGAACAAAAAACCCTCTTCCTATTCTGGAAAAATTAATTCTGAAAAACAAACTGTTTGCTATAGGGTTCATTTCCTATGATTATAAAAAATATTTATTTCAACCAGAGTTATATAAAAAAAATAATGACACTGGATTACCTGAGATATACATAGTATTTTTTAAAAAATTTGAACCTGAACTAAAAAAGGGTAAAAGACACCTATCCCAGATTAAAAAAACAAAAATTCCAGATAAAAATAGATTTATAGAAATAGTTCAGGAAGCTAAAAGATACATATCAGAAGGGGATATTTATCAGGTAAATCTTGCCCATAGAATAGAAATAGATGGGTTTTTCAATACAGACCAGATTTTCAGAAATCTGATTGAATATCAGCCTGCCTCTTATCTGATGCATATACAGGAAAAGGATTTTTCTCTTATATCCGGCTCAATGGAGCTTTTTCTGGAAAAAACAGGCAATAAAATATATACCAAACCTATCAAAGGAACCCGTCCTGTTGGTAAGAATTATTACCATGAGCTCTTAAACTCAGAAAAAGAAAGGGCAGAAAATCTTATGATAACAGACCTTATGAGAAATGACCTTGGAAGAATAGCTGTTGCAGGTTCTGTCCGTGTTGAAAAATTATTTGATATTGAGGAATACAATTCCCTGTTGCAGATGGTTTCTACAGTATCAGCAGAAATAGATGAAAACACACTATTTAGCCATATCATAAAAAACACATTTCCCCCTGGCTCGGTAACAGGTGCCCCTAAAAAAAGGGCAATTGAAATTATTGATGAACTTGAGGAGCATAGAAGGGGAGTTTACTGCGGAATAACATTTTTAATCAAACCTAACCTTGATTTTGTATCAAGTGTGGCGATTAGACAGAGTATTTTTAAAAAGAATAAGGCATATGTTTATGTGGGAAGTGGTATAGTATGGGATTCTGAGCCTGAAAACGAATATAGAGAAACTATTCTTAAAGCAAAAGCAAATCTATATGCTATGGGATTAAAACTTGATATTCTCTGAAAGGGCTTTGGTAGCTTTCAGAAGCTGTTTCTGACCAACCTTTGCATATCGTGCTGTTGTAATAGGAGAGGCATGGCCTAAAAGCTCCTGAATAATCCTCAGTTCAGCTCCAGATTGTAGCGCAATAGTTGCTGCTGTATGCCTGAGTTTATGGGGATGCAGGGATAAACCTGCCCTTTTTCCTATATTTACAATCATCTTCCACAGGGAATAGTAAGAGATAGGAAATACCTGCGGCGAGTTATTAAACTTTAGATACTCTATAAACAACTTCATAGGTTCCCCTGTTATTGGAACTTCCCGCTCTTTATCCCCTTTTCCTGTAACCCTTATATACATAATATCTTCTTCAGAAAAATCTGTGTTATAAATGGCATCAACATTAAAAATCTTCCCATCCTTTTCCAGTAAGATATTATCCCGTTTTATCCCAAGCAGCTCCGATGCCCTGAGCCCTGTTGTGAGCATAATAACTACTATAACCCTTTCTGTTAATGTTTTTGTTGCGTTTATAACCCTTTTTATCTCTTCGTGAGATAGAGCAGAAGGTATTTTCTGGGATATTTTTGGTCGGTGTGAACGGGTTATAGGGGATGAGCTTACTATCTCTAAATCTATAAGATACTCAAAAAATGAGTTTATACAGGCAAGCTTTCTGGCTATTGTTGAGGATTTTTTTCTGTTTGATTGCAGAACCATCCTAAATTTGGCAATATCAGCCTTTGTTATCTTTTCTACATCTTTATCCCCAACAATCTGGGCAAACTGCTTCAGGTCAGACCTGTAGTTTTTAATTGTATGCGGTGACTTATCGGATATATAAGACAAAAACAGCTCAGCACATTCGGAAATTTTCAT
>JALWLQ010000034.1 GCA_027084095.1 Persephonella sp. | reverse complement strand
TGTTTGATTATGTCTATTTTGTATATCTCTTTTTTCTTTTCAAAAAGCTCAATAGCTTCATCCCTGGGTATCTCTTTTCTTTCAACAGGACAGTTTCTCTGGATAATTTCTCTCATTTTTTCTTCAATAACAGGAAGGTCTTCCTCTGTAAGCCTTTTTCCTTCCACTTCTACGTCGTAATAAAACCCGTGTTCCGTTGTTGGACCAATACCAAGATGGACATTTTCATCTCCGTAAAGCTCTTTTAGAGCCTGAGCCATTATGTGAGCAAGAGAGTGTCTGAGAAGCTCAAGGCTTTCTGGGTCTTTTTTGGTTATAAATCTAAGCTCTCCACTTTCTCTTATAGGAGTGTGGACGTCTATGATTTTTCCATTTAAAACGCCGCCTATTGCTCCTTTTATCTTTTTGCCTTCCCCTTCTAATGCCTGTATGATTTCTTTTATAGTAATACCATCTTCAAACTCATACTCCCCAAATCTGTTTATATTTAACTTTAACATTGATAACCTCCTGAGTTTTTACACAAAGAAATATTTTATCATTTTGATATGGTATAGACATATACTTTCTCAGGTTTGACAGATATAACTGTAAAGCTCTCTGTAAATCTTGGGGAAACATGAACTTTAACAAGATTTTTTCCTTTTTTTAGTTTTTTACCATCAATATAGACTTCTATATCAGAAATATTAACCCTGTTTAGCTTGGAACGTATACCTTCTATTTTTATGGAAACTTTTGAAGGTTCTATTTTCTGTATTATTAGGTTTTTAGGTTGGTTTTTTATTTTTACTTCAGTCATAAACTCAATCTGTGTTTTTTGGGTGCTGGTTATATTAAGCCAGAGTAGGAAAGCAACAAGTAAGGATAAGATTTTTAAATGTATATTGTTTAAAACTATTTTCTTTATTTTTTCCATTTCTTTTTCCCGGATAATTTATTCTTCAGTTTTCCTACCAAATCAGGTTTCTCTATCTCAAGGACTTCTATAAGTTTTTTTCTCAGGGTAAGAGGGTCTAAATCTCTAAAGAGTTTTCCATCAATAGCAAGGGATATTTCTCCCCTTTCTTCTGATACAATAAGGGCAACTGCATCTGTTTCTTCGGATATTCCTATTCCTGCCCTGTGTCTTGTACCTATGTTCTGGGGAATATTAGGATTTATAGTAAGGGGTAAAAAACATCTGGCAGAAACAATCTCCTGGTCTCTTATGATTACTGCACCATCATGAAGAGGTGTCTGGGGGATAAAGATAGAAATAAGCAACTCAAGGGAAATCTCTGCATTTAGCTTAACGCAGCCTTCTGTATAGTTTTCAAGGTCAATATTTCTCTCAAAAACTATTAATGCTCCAATTTTTCTTTCTGCAAGGAATGTTGCTGCCCTTATAATTTCATCAATAGCTTTTTTCTTGGAAAGGAGAGAATACCTGAAAAGTCCCCTTTCTCCTAATTTTGCAAGTCCTCTTCTGATTTCTGGCTGAAAAACAACTATAAGAATAAATATTCCAATACTCCACAGGTTATCAAAAATCCATTCAATTGTTGGGAGATGAAGTATTTTTGCAACCAGCCATATAGACAGAAGAATAAAAAGGCCTATAAGTATCTGCCAGCCTCTTGTGCCAATGATAAACTTTAGAAGGTAATAAATTATTGTGGCAACAATAAGGATATCTATTATGTCATTTATCCGTATTGATTTGATTAAGCCAATAAGCCATTGAAGACTATCAAACAAGCCTGTAACCTCTAATTGTGTCTATAATTGTTAAAAATTCTGCTGTTTCCTTTATATCATGGGTTCTAACTATATGGGCTCCATTTAAAACAGCGTAAGCTGTAGCCCCTAAAGAACCGTTTATTCTATCTTTCGGCGGAACTTCTTCTTTCCCCATAAGATTTTTGAGGATTATGCCTATAAAGGATTTTCTGGATATGCCTATCAGGATAGGTAGCCCTAAAACTTTGAACTCTGATAGTCTTTTAATTATTTCAATATTGTGTTCTACTAACTTTCCGAAACCTATTCCCGGGTCTATTATAAATCTGTCTTTTCTAATACCTTTTGATATTCCATAATTTATCTGATTTTCAAGGAATTCTATTATTTCAAGGACAACATCGTCATAATATACATCTTTCTGCATTTCTGTTGGTCTTCCACGGGTATGATTTATCACCACGGGACAGTCCAGCTGTGCCACCGTTTCTGCCATTTTGGGGTCAAATGTCATACCACTGATATCATTTACAATGTCTGCCCCTTCATTAATTGCTGCTTTGGCAACCTCTGCTTTATAGGTATCTATTGAGATTAAAAAGTTATCTCCTAATTCCTTTCTTAAAGCTTTGATTACTGGAATAACTCTTTCCATTTCTTCTTCAACAGGAACAGGGGTTGCTCCTGGTCTTGTGGATTCCCCTCCGATATCTATGATATCAGCTCCATTTTCAAGCATCTGGGATACATGCTCAACGGCTTTATCTATATTTTTGTAAAAAACTCCCCCATCTGAAAATGAATCTGGGGTTATATTTAAAATTCCCATAATTGCAGTTTTATGCCCAAGATTTAAAAATTTTCCTTTGTGGTTGATTTTGAAGGTTTCTTTGTGAAGGTTTACCCATTTTTCTGTAAGCTGGCGGGCTATCTCATTTTTTCCTTCTTTTTTTAACTTTGTGATTAAATCTTTAAATTCATCCTCATCTTTGACAATAATTGGTTCTTGAAATGGGTCGGGTATGAGAATTTTGTAAATAGTTTGATTTTCAGGAATTATATGGGGAATTGAGTTCATAATATCTCCTCTACTGTTTTTTATAAATTATACCTTATGGGAAGAAAGGCTATAATAGAGGATTATGACTTTCTTATTTTGTTTTTATACATCCTTTTATCTGCTAACTTTATAGCATTTTGAAAATCCTGTGTCTCATCCGGAAGGACAACAATGCCATAACTAAATGAAAGATTATATTTTTTAAATTGATTTTCTATTGTTTCCCTAAGCAAAATTAACTTATTTTCAATATATTCTTTTCTACAGTAGTTTATAACTATTAAAAATTCATCTCCTCCAATTCTTCCGATTACATCGGATTTTCTAAAGTTTTCTAAAAATATTCTTGCGACATTTTTTAATACTTCATCCCCAACAATATGACCATACTTATCATTTATAGGCTTAAAATTGTCAAAATCTATATAAACTACACATAAATGATTTTCAGAACCTCTTTTAATCTTTTCTATTTCCTTTTCAAGATATTCCATAACAAATTGTCTGTTAAAAAGGTCTGTCAAAGGGTCATAAAGGGCTCTATAAGTCAATTTTTTTGTTAAATTTGTTAGGGCATCAGCATAAAAGTAAGCCAGAAAAGTTACTGCCAGATAGGCTCCTACTGCTTCAAGAATAGCATACATATCATAAGAAATAGTTAAAATCCCCTTAGATGAAAGGAGGTAAATAATCAAGATTAAAAAAAGGAATGATATATTCCATAAAAAAGCTGATTTTTTATCTTTTAAAAAGAATGTTAATAATGGAAAGGTATAAATCCAGAATATACCATTTCCTTTGTATCCTCCTGTTATTATCAGCAGCAGTAAAACTAAGAGAACCAGAATAAGAATATTTGTAGTTGCCAAATCAAACTTTTCTGTCTGTGTGAAAAAAATAGCATTAAAAAAAGCCAGAACAGACAAAAAAATTTCTATACTACCTATTAGTATATTTCCAGCATGTATATTTAATACGGCGAAAATTACTGTTGAAATAATACCTACACCAGTAAAAAGATAAAATATACTTTTTCTATATTCAAAAGTCCCTTTATCAATCTCTTTTTCCAGTATCTCCTTCCTTATAATTTAGAATTAACTTTTTAGTATTTCATTTATTTTTATATTTTTCAATAACATAATCTTTTAAAGCAGGAACATCATCTGTAATCACAAAAACTTCCTGAACTGTTGAGCCTTTTTTTAGAAGAAGTTTAGCCCCTGAATTTGTTTCATACTGGAATGTAAGACGTGGATTTCCCGGTTGACCTTTTGGAGTGGTTTTTATTCTCCCTGGAATGATAGACTTTACCAATCCCTTTTTCACTAAATCCTCAAGTAGCTCTTCCCCGTCTTCAATAATATGATGTTCCTTTTTTATGCCTTTTTTTCTGTATTTCATCTTTTTTATAAAGGGGCATAAAAGCCCCAAGAGATTTTAAAATGGTTTTTCTGGAACAGCTTCCCAATCTTTTAAAAATCTTTCAAGGCCAATATCTGTAAGTGGATGTTTTATAAGCTGTGCAATAACTTTGTAAGGTATTGTTGCAATATCTGCTCCTATCAGAGCAGCTTCAACAACATGCATTGGATGTCTTACACTTGCAACGATAATCTCTGTGTTAAATCCGTAGTTATCAATGATTGTTCTAATCTGGGATATTAGCTCCATGCCATTCTGGCTAATATCATCAAGTCTTCCTACAAATGGAGAAATATATGAAGCTCCTGCCTTCATTGCAAGAAGTGCCTGTGATGGAGAGAAAATAAGGGTTACATTTGTTTTTATCTTGTTATCTTCAAAATATTTAACAGCTTTAAGTCCATCAATTGTTGCTGGGATTTTAATCACAACGTTGTCCCCTAATTTTGCCAGCATTTCTCCTTCTTTTACCATTCCTTCATAATCTGTGCTGGCAACTTCAAGGCTAACAGGCTTGTCTGGGATTTCTGCCAGAATTTCCTTAACAACTTCCATAAATGGTTTACCTGTTTTTGATATAAGAGTTGGATTTGTTGTAACCCCATCAAGAATTCTAAGCTCATTTGCAGCTTTAATTTCATCAATATTGGCTGTGTCGATAAAGAACTTCATTTACTGACCTCCGTATAAGGATTTTATTTTTTTATAAGGCTCTAAAAATCTTGTTTTTATCCAGTTTTTGTCCAACCACTCAATTGGGTGAACCTCCAGTCCCTGAACAAGCACCCCAAAATGTAAATGGTCTCCTACAGCAAGGCCTGTTGTATCTGTAAGTCCAATCTCTGTTCCCCTTGAAACTTCATCTCCTTTATTTACGTGTATCTCTGCAAGATGGGAATAAAGGGTAAAAACTCCCATTCCGTGCTCTATTATTACAGAATTTCCATAAATACCCAGAAATCCTGTAAATACTACTTTGCCATCTTCTGCTGCCTGAACCGGTGCATTTTTGATGGAAGCCATGTCTAAGCCTTTGTGGTAAGCATCAGCTCCTTTAATGATTTTACCTTTGTATCTGTATTTTCTGTAGTCTGCAAAGCCACCTAACACTTTTGAGTTTCTAAGCTGTAAAAAGTTCGTTCTAAAGAGCGGCTCATTAATTGTTACGGTGGAGGTTATTTTGTGTATTATATCCTCATTTCTTTTCCTGACCTGGACATTTACATATCTGAAAAGTTCAACAGGGTCAGCTATATCCTTGTCTGATAGTGGTCTTACTTTTGTTTCAATAAATTCATCTGTGATATTGATAACTGAACGTTTATATTTTACCCTCTTGAAATAATACATAAGGGCATGTGAGGTTTTATTTCCTGCTTTGTCTATAGCAAAAACCACAATAGATTTTTTTCTGTTCCAGTAATATGGGTAAGGAAATGCACAGCCATAAATATTTGGGTTATCTATTATATTGTTAAAACATTTAAACTCCAGATTTCCAACTTTTACACCTGTTTTAACCACATCTGATGATGTTCTATAAAAAACAAATCCTGTTCCACCATTCATAATTCCAGCAGGGGAGGAAAGAATACTAAGGGATGGAGGGGTTAAATCAACTTCAAGGTCATAAGAGTAGGTTTTTTTATTTTTCAAAATAGAGCTGTCTTCCACAACAAAGACCAGTTTGACTTTACCCTGACTTATTCCATACTTCCTTGCATCAATTTTTAAATCATAGCTCTTATCTGTTAATCCTTCTGGAAAATCTGTATCTTCTAAGACTTCTAAATTTTTATTATTTTGAACCAGATAAACCTTTACTGAGCTTATTCCTGGTTTTTTATCAATTACTGCAAAGTTAATTTCTGTTCCTGAACCAAGATATTTAGGTTTTTTCTCAAATTTTATCTGTGGCGGGTCAAAATCTATAACTCCTTTATAGTAAAAAAAGCCGCCTGCAGCAGCGGCTATTAATATCAGTAGTAATATCAGTTTTCCTTTCAATTATTTTCCCCCTTAAATACCTTCTGTAATTCTTTTTTCAAGGAATATCTTTCTTGCCAGATATCTGTTATAAGCATCCAGATAAGCTTTTACACTTGCTTCTATAATATCGGTAGATGTTCCTTTTCCTGAACTGATTGTTCCTCCGAAATCGACTACCACTCTAACTTCTCCCATTGCATCTTTTCCTGCACTCAGGGAACGGATTGTGTAATCCTTAAGCCTTCCTGTTATACCCAGTGCTTTTTCAAGGGCTTTTAGGGCACTATCTATGGGACCATCTCCTGAAGAGGTTGATATAATTTCTTCCCCATCTTTTTCAATTTTTACAGTGGAGGAAGGGATTGCTCTGTTTCCACTTAAAACATGGAAATAGATTAGCTTAACTTCTTCATAGCTTTTGAATAGCTCTTCAAGTAGCAATGCTTCTATGTCTTCATCAAATACCTCTTTTTTCTTATCTGCCAGTTCTTTGAATTTTTTGAACAGATGGTCTATCTCTGCCTCTGTTAGATTTCTGTATCCCAGTTCCTCAAGTCTTGTTTTAAATGCATGTCTTCCTGAGTGTTTACCAAGCACTATTTTAGATTCAGGAACTCC
>JALWLQ010000033.1:2923-6982 GCA_027084095.1 Persephonella sp. | reverse complement strand
TAGATGATACAGGTTTATATGTGGGAGTTGCTTACTGGATAGATGGTATTAGGGCAAATATAAAAGCTGAATATGAGTTTGATGGAGGAGATGGAAAAGACCAGGATGTATTTACATTACAGGCACAAATACTATTCTAAAGGAGGTGTAAATCATGGGAGAACATAAAGATGAAGTTCTTCTAAAAATTAATAAGACATACCAGCCCCCACAAAGGGTTCTTGAAAAAGCCTACATAAGCAGAGAGCAGTTTGATGAAATGTACAAACGCTCTATTGAAGACCCTGAAGGTTTCTGGGCTGAACTGGCGGAGAAAGAGCTACACTGGTTCAAAAAATGGGACAAGGTTTTTGAATGGAATTTCCCTGAATACAAATGGTTTATAGGTGGAAAGCTCAACATCACTTATAACTGTTTGGACAGACATGTAATAAACGGCAGAAGGAATAAACTTGCTTATATCTGGGTTGATGAAGATGGAAACGAGAAAAAAGTTACTTATGGTGAACTTCTTGAACTGGTTAACAAAATAGCAAACGGGCTTAAATCCCTTGGGGTTAAAAAGGGAGATAGGGTTGTTATTTATATGCCCCTTGTTATTGAACAGCTTGCAGCAATGCTTGCCTGTGCCAGAATAGGAGCTATACATTCTGTTGTTTATGCAGGTTTCAGTGCAAATGCCCTGAAAATGAGAATTGAGGATGCACAGGCAAAAGTTGTTATCACTTCAACATGGACAAAAAGAAGAGGTAAAAAAATAGACCTTAAATCTGTAGTTGATGAAGCTGTAGATGGACTGGAATTTGTTGAAAATATAATCGTTCTACAGAGGGAAGGAGACCAGTTTGAGCTTGAAGAAAAAGAGATTGATTTTTACGAACTTATAAAAGACAAATCTGCAGAATGTGAACCTGAAATAATGGATGCAGAAGACCCTCTATTTATTCTTTATACATCAGGTTCTACCGGAAAACCCAAGGGAGTTTTACACACAACAGGAGGATACAACTTGTATACCCATGTAACAACCAAATATGTTTTTGATATACATGAAGACGATATTTTCTGGTGTACAGCTGATCCGGGCTGGATTACAGGACACAGCTATATGGTTTATGGACCTCTTTCTGTAGGGGCAACATCAGTTATAGCAGAAGGGGCTCCAGACTACCCAGACCCAGGAAGATGGTGGTCTATAGTTGAAAAATACAGGGTAAATATCTTCTACACTGCTCCAACAGCAGTAAGACTATTTATGAAATATGGGGAAGAATGGCCTGCAAAATATGACCTGTCTTCTTTAAGAATTCTTGGTTCTGTTGGAGAGCCTATAAACCCTGAGGCATGGATATGGTATTACGAAAATATTGGAAGAGGCCAATGCTCTATTGTTGATACATGGTGGCAGACAGAGACCGGAGGACATATGATTACAACAGTTCCAGCATATCCACAAAAACCAGGAAAAGCAGGAAAGCCTTTCTGGGGTGTTGATGCAGATGTTGTTGATAGAGAAGGTTATCCAGAAGAACCAAACAAGGTTGGATATCTCATAATTAAACAGCCGTGGCCATCTGCATTAAGAACATGCTGGGGTGAGCCTGAAAGATTTGAAAAATACTGGACGGAAATTGATCATTATTATTTCTCAGGAGATACAGCCACAAAAGATGAAGATGGATACATAATGATTTTGGGAAGGGCTGATGACGTTATAAATGTTTCCGGACATAGAATAGGAACAGCAGAAGTTGAAAGTGCTCTTGTTTCTCACCCAGCGGTAGCAGAGGCAGCAGTAATAGGAAAGCCACATGAAGTTAAAGGAGAAAGCATAAAAGCATTTGTTATCCTAAAACAAGGAGAACAGCCTTCAGAAAATCTACTAAAAGATTTAAAAATGCATGTACGACACGAACTTGGAGCCCTCGCCGTTCCTGATGAAATAGAGTTTGTTGAAAAACTTCCAAAAACAAGGTCTGGAAAAATCATGAGAAGGGTTTTAAAAGCAAGAGAACTTGGAATGCCTTTAGGAGACATATCTACATTAGAAGACTAAAAATAAAAAAGGGGGGATTTCTCCCCCCATAAACATACCAACTAAGCCAACCAAGGAGGCTGACTATGAAGAAGGAAGATCTAAAGAAAATTTTACACGATTCTGAATTCCAACATCTGGTCAAAAAAGTCACAACAGTATCCCTTCTATTCACAGCTGCGATAATGTTCGTTTATTACACATTTATACTGCTACTTGCTTATGGAAAAGATTTGTTATCAAAACCCCTATTTACAGGAAGTGCTACAACACTTGGAATTCCAATTGGGATTGGAGTGATATTTGCTGCATGGATACTTACAGGCCTTTATGTATACTGGGCTAACAAGAATTACGACCCAATGGTTAAAAAACTGAGAGAAAAGTATAGGGGGTAAAAAAATGAAAAAATTAAAATATACTCTGGCAGGCCTACTGATATCTTATATTCCTTCATTTGCAGGCAATGAAGCAATTGTAGGTATGAACCCTGTTGCTATAGCATTTTTCTTATTCTTTATTGCTGCAACGTTAGGAATAACTTACTGGGCTGCAAAAAAATCCAGAACAGCCACAGAATTCTATGCTGCAGGCAGAAGTATATCTGGATTTCAGAATGGTCTTGCTCTTGCTGGAGACTATATGAGTGCTGCTTCATTCCTTGGTATAGCAGGTATGGTTGCCACAAAAGGATATGATGGTTTGATATACTCTATAGGTTTCCTGGTTGGCTGGCCTGTCATTATGTTTTTGATAGCGGAGCCTTTAAGAAACTTAGGTAAATATACATTTGCTGATGTTGTTGCCTATAGGCTCAAACTCAGACCTATAAAAATACTTGCTGCTTTAGGTTCAATAGCTGTAGTTATACTGTATCTTATTGCACAGATGGTTGGTTCTGGAAAACTAATTCAGCTTGTCTTCGGTATTCCATACGAAATAGCCGTATTCATAATAGGTGGTTTGATGATTACCTATGTTTTGTTTGGTGGTATGCTGGCAACCACCTGGGTTCAGATTATAAAAGCTGTTCTCCTGTTAGGTGGTGCAACAATCATGACTGTATGGACCCTTGCTAAATTTGGATTTTCTCCTGAAAATCTTTTCCAAAATGTTAAAGAAGTTGCAGGGGAAAAATGGCTTAAACCTGGCGGACTTGTATCAGACCCCATTGATGCGATATCTCTGGGTCTTGCATTAATGTTTGGAACAGCAGGTCTTCCCCACATTCTTATGAGATTTTATACAGTTCCCGATGCTAAAGAAGCGAGGAAATCAGTATTCTTTGCAACAGGATTTATAGGCTATTTTTATATACTGACTTTTGTAATTGGTTTTGGTGCTGTTGTTTTAGTAGGTCTGGATAAAATCCTTGCAATCGGAAAAGGTGGTAATATGGCTGCTCCCCTACTTGCTCAAGCTTTAGGTGGGGATGCCTTTTTAGGATTTATAGCGGCAGTGGCATTTGCAACAATTCTTGCTGTTGTTGCAGGATTAACACTGGCTGGAGCAAGTGCACTATCCCATGACTTATATGTCGGGGTTTTCAGAAAAGGAAAATCATCTGAGGAACAGGAGGTTAAAATAACAAGAATTGCTGTTCTGGTTCTCGGAATTATCGCTATCGTTCTGGGAATTGCTTTTAAAGACCAAAATATCGCATTTATGGTTGGATTGGCATTCGCTATAGCTGCATCAACAAACTTCCCAGCATTGCTTATGTCAATTGTATGGAAAAAATTCACAACAGCAGGTGCTGTAGCAAGTATGGCAACTGGACTTATACTATCGGTTATCCTTATAATACTAAGCAAAACAGTATGGGTAGCTATTCTTGGAAATCCAGAACCTATATTCCCATATAAAAACCCTGCTATTATTTCTATGACAGCTGCATTTATAGTGGGGATTATAGTTTCTCTAATAACCGCTGAACCTGAAGCTGAAGAAAAATTTGAAGAGATGAAGGTCAGAAAATATCTTGGCATAGGAGCAGAATAACAAAAAGGGGGCTCTCAGCCCCC
>JALWLQ010000033.1:0-2823 GCA_027084095.1 Persephonella sp. | reverse complement strand
CTTCAGGGAATAATAACAGATAAAGATTTAAAAGACAGGGTTATTGCAAAAGGAAAAGAACCTAAAACCATTACTGCAGAAGATATAAAAACCTTTCCTGTTGAAACAATAGAAAGTGATAAATTTCTATTTGAAGCAATTTTAAAAATGATTAACAAAAATATAAAAAGACTGCCTGTTTTAGAAGACGGTAAGGTAATTGGAGTTATTCAGGACAGGGATATTTTTATATTTCAATCCAAGAATATACTCCATTTCATAAAACAGATAGAGGTTGAAAAAGATATTAAAGTTTTACGGGAAATCTATGTAAATGTTCAGGAAACAATAAAAAATCTATTTAAAACAGGAAAAGATATAGAAATACTCCAGAAATATACTGCAGAATTAAATGACAGATTTATGCAAAAAGCCATACAACTTACTCTGGAAGAATTCAAAACAGAAACAGAATTTTCATTTATTGTTTTAGGAAGCGAGGGAAGAAAAGAACAAACATTAAACACAGATATTGACAATGGAATTATCTATACAGATGAATTCAAACATGAAATCATATTAAAAATAGGAAAATCTATTATTGATAAACTACTTAAAATAGGATTTCCTGAATGTCCAGGAAAAGTAATGGCTTCAAATCCTCTGTGGGTAAAATCAGTAAATAATTGGAAAAATACCATAGATAATTGGATTTTTAGACCTACTTCCTCCAGTATTATGTATCTAAGTATTTTCATGGATTTAAGAACAATATACGGCAAAGAAAACTTATCAAAAATACTAAAAAAGCACATATTTAACATGGTAGAAAATAATAAAAACTTTCTTGTTGTAATGGCATTAAAGACACTTGAATTTGAGCCACCTATAGGATTTTTCAGGAATTTTATTGTAGAGAAAACCGGTGAACATAAAAACGAGTTAGATATAAAGAAAGGAGGTATATTCCCAATTGTTCAGGGAACAAGGGTTCTGGCTTTAGAAAATAAAATTGAAGATACAGGAACAATTGATAGAATAAGGCAGTTACGAAACAAAATAGGTGTTAATCTTGCTGATGAACTTATTGAAAGTTTTAAATTCTTACAAACTTTAAGATTAAAATTCCAGCTTGAAAAGCTCTCAGAAGGAAGGAAACCGGATAACTACATAAATCCTGAGAAACTTTCAAAATTTGAAAAAGACCTGTTAAAAGATGCTTTTAAAGTGGTAAAAAAATTTCAGGAAATGATAGGAGTTCACTACAGGATAAGAGTATGAATTTTTTAAAAAAAATTCTTTTCCTAAAATATAAAAATAACCCTTATTTCCACAGATTTTATACCCCTATACAGAATAAACCGTTGGAAGAATTGACTTTTTGTTCTTTTGATTTAGAAACAACCGGTCTGGACATGAAAAAAGACGAAATTATATCCATTGGTGCAATCAAAATAAAAAATCTAAAAATAGATATAGGTTCAAAATTCTACAAAGTGGTAAAACCTTCTAAAACTATAAAAAAAGAGAGTATTCTTATTCATGGAATAACCATGTCTGATATTGAGAAAGCTCCTCCTCCAGAAAAAGTTATCCCCCAATTTCTGGAATATATAAAAGGAAGTATACTCATCGGGTATTTCATAAACTTTGATATATCAATACTTTCCAGATACTCTCAACAACTATTTGGCCTTCCTGTTTTAAATCCATACATTGATATTAGGGATATTTATCTTTCTAAACTGCAAAAGGAATATATCCCTGTAGAAAAAAGAAAGGAAAAAACGTTAGAAGAACTGGCTCAAGAATATAAAATTCCTGTTGAAAAAAGACATGATGCTTTTTATGACAGCCTTATTACAGCACTTATATTTATAGCAATGGTAAAAAAAGACAAACTTACCGTGGAAAAGATAGTAAAAAAAGTAACTTAGTGGTTTGAAGTAATCACTTTAAATCCTGTTCTTTTTATAAATTTTCTTCTTGTTATCTGCCTATAGAAATACTCAAATAAGAAAGAAAAAATCAGTACGCCAAAGCTGGTATAAAAACTTTCTTTTTGGGTTTTCCACTGATACATAACTAAGACCAGAAATACAGAGAATATTACAATAAAATTAAAAATAACCCAGATTTTTTTCCCTTCTACTTCCCCTAAAAGTCTGTAATGGGAAAATATTACAAACAGATATATAATCAAGAAAACAAAGCTGATTAATGAGGAAATTCCATTAAGGTCAAAAAATAGAGCAAATAAAACACTTAAAACTGCAGTTATATATAGTCCTTCTGGTTCTTGAAACCAGACTTTTCTCTCAAATATCTCAGGAAGATGTCCTTTTTTGGCAAGAACATAGGCAACATTTGCTCCACCATACAAAGTGGCATTAATTGCAGAAGAAGTTGAGAAAAGAGCTCCTATCGCCACAAGTGTAAATCCTATCTCTCCCAAGAACGGTTTTGCTGCTTCTGCAAGTGCATACTCTTTAGCTTTGATTAAACCTTCTACACCTAAGTTGCCCAGAGCAGTAATCGCAACAGAAATATAAACAAAAGCAACAATGATTATACTCAGATATATAGCTTTTGGAACTGTTTCCTTAGGGTTTTCAATATTTTCAGATGCATTTGTTATAAGCCCAAACCCCATATATGTCAGGAACAAAACAGCCGCAGCAGAAAAGGTATTAATAATGTCCTTAGAACTAAGTAACGGTTTCAAAAATTCTGGTTTTATACTCCATATTCCAAGAACAACAAATGAAAGCAGAATTGAAAGTTTTATTAAAACAATCCAGAATTCAGCTTTCCCAACAGCTTTTGAACCAAAGAAATTTAGCA
>JALWLQ010000032.1 GCA_027084095.1 Persephonella sp. | reverse complement strand
AACCAACCTACGGTAAGCTATGCACTGCCCAGATGGGAACCTATGAGTTCCGCCTCAAGGTAAATCTTCCATCTGCCCACGCCTCTGAGTTTGAAAAGTTCAAAAATCCTGCAAAAGAAGCCTTTAAGGCAATAAATCTTATTGAAAAAGAGTTAAACAGACCTGTTAATATTCTCCGATTTAATAGTGGCTGGGAACATTATGCTGTTCCTGATAAAGCAGAGGTTTTGTGTGAGTTTAAGATATTTGAAAATGAGTTTGTTTCTGACATAGAAAGTAGGCTTACAGATGTTATAGATAATATGGACACACAGATAGAAGTTATTATTGAGGATTATGAAGAGTTTAACAGATTTAAAAAAGGACAGCTGATTGGTCTGTTGGAAAAAGCATATCAAGAAGAATTTAACACCGAAGCAAAAGAAGGAATTATGCCTTCATGGACAGATGCTTCCAATTACCATAAAGCAGGGTTTGAATGTGTTATTTTTGGTTTTGCAGATTTATCAATTTCCCATTCAGACAGGGAAAGTATTTCTATTGAGGAACTAATTGATAATTATAGGTTTCTTTACAGATTTTTCTCCATTCTTACCCAGCCATAATACTTTATCCCTGTTTCCTGAAATCCGTGTTTTTTATAAAAATCAATAGCCCGTTTATTTTTTTCCCCTACCCATAGTCCAGATTTTTTTAATCCAAGCTCTTTAAAGTGTTGTAGAACCTTGTTTAAAAGGAAATCTCCTAATCTTTTGCCCCAGAATTTCTTTTTTACAGAAAGTTCATGGATTTCTCCTACATGTTTCCCTTCAATATCAATCCAGTTCCCATCTCCTACAATAAAAGCTGCAGGCTCATCTTCATAAAATAATATTTTGAAAAATGTGGAATGTTTTTTTAGCCATTTGATATATCTTTTAGCCTGTTTACGATTGGCCTCTCCATATTCAGGAATATCCTGATAAGCATCCATCAGTATGTCAATAACTATGTCCAGATATTTATCTTCATAGTTAGTTAGTTTAATCTTTTCCATAGAAAATATTATAAGTTGTGAAAATGTTAAAATTTAATAAATTTTTAACCTGTAGGGAGATTTGATGCTCTCAAAGATATACGGGCAGCAGAAAAAGGATATATATCTGCTTATATTTAATCTTCTAAAAGATAGCAATATTTTTGGAATTCTTTATGGCAAAAAAGGTATAGGTAAAAAATATGTTATAACCAGTGCAATCAATAATCTTTCTTCATCATTTGATAAAAAAATCTTCATTGAAGCTACACCTTTATGGAAAAATGAAATTCTTTCAGCCCTTGGCATAGAAACAGATGCAGAAATATCAAAAGAGGAATTTTTAATTAAATTAATAGATTTTCTGGAAGGTTTTGATGGTAGAGTGTTTATTGTTATAAATAATGCACAGAATTTGACAGAAAAAGAGCTGTCAGAACTTGCACATTTGTTAAATATAAAAGAGAAATTATCTGTTTTTGTGATAGGCACACCACAGCTGAAAGAAAAGCTAAACCCATTTAAGATAGGAAAAATAGAAGGCAATATAAATTTTATTCTTGAGGTTGAACCTCCTGAGTTTGAAGAGTTCAAAAAATATTTCACAGATAAATATGGTTCCCAGATTGAAGAAAAAGCCTTGAAAATACTTTACAAAATGACAGGTGGTTCTATAGAAGAGGCAGAAAATACCATCCTGAGAATAGGCAAATTTCCTATAGAACCTAAAGATTTGGGATATAAACCGAATTTTTTAAAGCCTGTTTTAATGGGAATTGTTGTTTTTGCAATTATAAGTGTGATTTCATACGGAATTTATTACGGATTTAATTATTTTAATTCTCCAAAAGAGAAAGAAATAGTAGAAAAAATCAAAAAGTTAGATAAAAAACTACCGGAAGAAGGGATAATTACAGAAGGTTTACCTATTAAGCCTAAACCGAAAAAAAATAAAAAACCCCTTGTTAAAAAGGTAAATTTTGATGAAAAAAGTATTATTCAGGAGATTAATCAGCAGTTAGATAAATTATCTTTTAATATACCTGAAATAAAGTTTTATCAGCCAGTTTATAATTATCTTGTTCAGGTGGCTGCATTCAGGAATTTTGATAACGCAAAGAAATTTGCTGAGAGACTAAAAAAAGAGTTTCCAAATATAACTGTAATTAAGACTAAAAAAGGACTTAATCTTGTTGTAATCAGGGCTGAGGATAAGAAAAAAGCCATTAAGATAAAAAATAAGCTAAAAAAGTATAAACTGACTGCAATAATAAAAAGGACAGGGAAATGATGGATTTTTTAGAGTTTTTTAATTTAAAGGAAAATCCGTTTAAACTTACACCTGATGTGGATTTTTTCTATATGTCATCTGTCCATCAGGAAGCCCTTGCTTCCCTTGAGTATCTACTTAGCTCAGAAGAGGGTTTTGCAGTAATTATAGGAGAACCTGGAACAGGAAAAACAATAACAATTCGCAAATTCCTCAGTCAAATTCCTGATAATGTGGAGTATGCTTATATTCTCTTCCCAAATCTATCCCCAGAAGAATTATTTATGGCAATATTAGAGGACTTTGGAATACAGCTATCTGATAAGGTTTCTAAAAACAAACTTTTTTCAACATTAAGAGATTTCCTGATACAAAAAAGAAAAGAAGGTAAAAAAGTTCTTGTGATTATTGATGAAGCCCAGAATTTACCTGTGGAAACCCTTGAAGAACTTAGAATTTTATCAAACCTGGAAACAGATAAAGAAAAATTATTACAGATAATACTTCTGGGACAACCTGAACTGGAGGAAAAATTAAACTCAACAGACCTTAGGCAACTCAGACAAAGGATAAGCATTTTGACCCATCTATCCAATCTGGATTACAGGGAAATGGTTGATTATATCAATTACAGATTATCCAAGGCAGGTAATTCAACTATAAGAATAGCAGAAAAAGCTTATAAGGCTATTTACAAGTATACACAGGGTAATCTAAGGCTGATTAATCTATTAATGGAAAGAGCCCTTATGTCTGCTTTTGTTGAAAATAAACACCAGATTGATAAAGAAAATATAGAAAGTGCAGCTGAAAGTCTGGCATTAAGAGAGAAATCTAAAAGAACCTATCCAGTTTTAACAGCTATTTTGCTGGTTCTATTTGTTATATTAGTCGGCGGCTTGAGTTATTTTTATCTCTCACAAAAAGATAAAAATGAAAAAACAACAAATATTCAAAAAATTAATAATTCTATAATTAGTAGTATTAGTGGTAAATCTGGAAATGTGGTTGCAAATATATTAAATGTAAGAGAAAATCCATCTATAAACTCAAAAATTATTAACAAATTAAAAAAAGGTGATAAAATAGAGATTATAGAGGAGGCAGGAGACTGGTTAAAAATCAAAAAAGGTACCCTCCAGGGTTGGGTTAAAAAAGAGTTCATAAAAATAAACCATGGAGCAGCTGAGAAAACGAATAAATCAGATAATAGGGAAGAATTTCAAGCATATTGAAGCTATCTTCGTATACAAAGATGTTTCTTTAATCTCCTATAAGTTTGCTCCCTTTGTTGAAGAAAATCCTGATAACTTCTACAAATATGTTTCTCATATAGAAAAGGTTCTGGAATATAGAAACCGTTTAAAGGAAAAAGTTCTGTATTACTATAAGGTTTCTATCGGGAAAAAGCTTATATACTTATTTGTTTATAGAATATACGATATATATTTTTTCATCTTTAGTGATGAGTTAAATCTAAAAGTGGCTCCTATTATTTATAAACAAGTTTTAGAACCTATTACCCTTTAAGCTGATAATAAACCTCATCTGCATGAAATGAACTTCTTACAAGTGTTCCGCTAAAAACCTGTTTGAAACCTATCTGGTATCCTATCTTTTCTAATTCTCTGAATTCTTCTTCTGTGTAATATTTTTTGACAGGATAATGATTTTTTGATGGTCTGAGATACTGCCCTATTGTTAGTATCTCGCAGTTTACTTTTGCTAAGTCTTCCATTACTTGCAATATCTCTTCTTTTGTTTCTCCAAGCCCAACCATAATGCCTGATTTTGAGGTTATATTTTCATCAAGCTCCTTAATCCATTTTATTACCTGTAATGACCTTTGATAATCGCCTCTGTGTCTTACCACAGGAAACAAAGAAGGAACTGTTTCAATGTTATGGTTAATTACTTCAGGTTTTGCATCTGCAACAATCTTAAGTGCTTCTTTATCCCCCAGAAAATCCGGAATAAGCACCTCTATGCTACAATCAGGCTTTTCTTCCCTGATTGCTCTGATAACCCGTGCAAAATGAGATGCACCACCATCGGGAAGGTCATCTCTATTCACAGATGTTATAACAACATGTTTAAGATTTAGATATTTTACAGCTTTTGCAATGTTATAAGGTTCAGAAGGGTCAAGTGGTAGTGGTTTATCATGGGAAACATCACAGTAGGCACAATTCCTTGTGCATCTATCACCCATTATCATAAATGTTGCTGTTCTTCTTCCAAAACAATCTCCTATATTTGGACAGGATGCTTCCTCGCAAACCGTATGGAGATTAAGCATCCTGAGCATAGCTTTCATTTTTGTAACATCTTCAGATAAGAAATTTTTTACCTTTGGTTTCATCTCTAAACCTCCTATAATAAAAATAATAACAAAATAGGAGGCTGCCATGACAAAAGCTTATACAGAGTATCTAACCTTTAATACAAAAAATAGAAGGGGGCTTATAAAAATAACAGATAGAGTGCAGGAAGCTGTTGAAAAATCAGGGATAAAAGAAGGTTTATGTCTGGTTTCTGCAATGCATCTGACAGCCTCAGTATTTATTCAGGATGATGAGGAAGGATTACACGAGGATATCTGGCAGTGGCTTGAAAAACTTGCACCATTTAAACCAGATTACAAACATCATTTAACTGGTGAGGATAATGCAGATGCCCATCTTAAAAACCTCCTTACACATCTTCAGGTGGTTTTACCTGTTACAAACGGTAAGCTGGATTTGGGACCATGGCAGGAGATTTTTTATGCTGAATATGATGGACAGAGACCTAAAAGAGTTATTATAAAAATACTGGGAATATGATATATTTTTATAGGAATATTTTTATATGGTGGGAAGATGTTAGAGCTTATATTAAATGCTGCCGCTGAGCAAGAAGTATTTAATAAACAATTAGAACAATGCGACCCCTATTCTGCTTTTGGTGTTTTTTGTAATGCAAATGGATTGATAGAAGGATTTTTAATCATTGCTGGAGTTATTGTTCTTGTTGCAGGAACACTCTGGTTTGTTAAGAAAAATCAGGAAGCAAATGCAGAAAAACATAGGGAAAAGTATAAAAAATATACTCAGTGAAACTGGGAAGCTTCGTCTAATATCTCTTCTATGCTTTTTTCTTTTTTGTTGTCCTTTTTACTTTTTAACTCCTTTATAGAATAAATCAGCACGTATCTTGCAAGGGCTTTTGCTTCTTCTAACGGAATATCAAAAGGTGGCATATAAGCCATTCCTGGCCAGTTTTCAGGCTTTGGTTTTATAATGAGCTTGGCTACCTTTTCTACGGCTTTTTCACTCTGGCCGTATCTTCTGGATATTTCAAGAAAAGAGGGTCCTACCACCCTTCTGTCAGGTGCATGACAGGATGAGCAGTTATATTTATGAAACAGGGTTTTGCCATCAATAGCAAATGAATGGATATAGAGTATAAAGAATATAAAAAGCCCCCAGATAAAGGGGGCTTTGATATTATTTGTGGCTGAGCATATATTCAGCAAGTGCTTTGAGTTCCTCATCAGACATAGCTTTTGTTGTGTTGAGTTGTGGTTGCATTACGCTGAATTTAGCTGGGTCAACTATTGGTTTAGCTTCGCCTTTGAGGAATTTAATCAGTTCAGCTTCTTTGCCAGCATAAGCCTGTGCTATTTTTTTGAGAGATGGTCCTACAGTATCAACTGCTGCCTGGTGGCATGCTGCACATCCTTTTGATTGGAAAAGAGCTTTTCCGTCAGCTGCCATTGCTGCTGATACAGCCACAGCCAGTCCGAATGTAGCTGCTGCAACTAATTTTTTCATCTGTCTAACCTCCATTAGTTTGATTTAATCTTTTTATAATATAACCTATAGTTTAAAGTCAACTTTTATTTTATGTTCTATATCATATTAGTTATTAGTATATTCTAATTTAGTATTTTTACCAACTTTTTAAGTTTTTTGTATTAACATAGGTTAGAATATTACTAAAAGATTACAAATAGAGAGGGAGAAATGGAAAAACCTGCAAATGACTTATTTATAAGGGCAGCTCATAGAGAACCAATAGAAAGAACTCCTGTATGGCTTATGAGACAGGCAGGCAGGTATATGCCTGAATACAGAGCTTTACGAGAAAAAGCAGGGAGCTTTATGAATTTTTATAAAAATGTTGAATTGTCAGTTGAAGCAACAATCCTGCCATATAAACTTCTTGGGGTGGATGCTTCAATAATATTTTCAGATATACTTACTCCCCTTGAGAGTATAGGAATGAGATTTGAGTTCAGGGAAGGAGAAGGACCTGTATTTTTAAATCCTATTGAAAGCCCTGATGATATTTTAAAGTTAAATAAATTCAACACTAAAGATGTTTATTATGTAGGAGAAATAATAAAAGGAGTTAATCAGGCTTTAAATAGAGCTATACCGACTATAGGCTTTTGTGGTGCACCTTTTACCCTTGCGGCTTATATGATAGAAGGAAGAACCTCAAGGGATTTCAAAAAGGCAAAATCTTTTATGTATAACTATCCAGACGCGTTTAAAGATTTATTAGATAAGCTATCAGATATGCTTATTGAG
This sequence comes from Persephonella sp., assembly GCA_027084095.1. GTDB lineage: Bacteria > Aquificota > Aquificia > Aquificales > Hydrogenothermaceae > Persephonella_A. The sequence continues at coordinate 18,359 of JALWLQ010000032.1, read as the reverse complement.
TATCTTAACTTCCAGATTGAAAGTGGTGCAGATGCCGTTCAGATTTTTGATAGCTGGGGTGGATATCTGTCTCCTGATGATTACAGAGAGTTTGCACTTCCACCGGTAAAGAAGATAATAAAGGGAATAAAAAGGGATTACCAGCCTGTTATACATTTTACAAGGGGAGTGGCAGGATTTTTTGATGATATGATTACCTCCGGTGCAGATGTATACAGTGTTGATTGGATGATAGACCTATCTGATGTTAAGAAAAAACTGAATGGAAAAGCAGCAGCTCAGGGTAATCTTGACCCTATAGTCCTTTATGCAGATAAAGATGTAATAAAGGAAAAGGCAGTAGCTATCTTGAATAAATGGGGTAAAGACACTGGGCATATATTTAATCTGGGGCACGGGCTAATGCCTGATATGGAGGTAGAAAAGGTTAAGTATCTGGTTAAAGTTGTTCAAGAGGAAAGCAGAAGATAATATCTAATCTAACGTTTTAACTAATACCTTATTTTTTCCTGTTTTTTTGGCTTGATACATAAGTTTGTCTGCTTTTTTTATTACTTTGCTTAATGGTATAACATGTTTTGTTTTTATAATAACACCTCCAATACTTACGGACACATTTATGGTGTCTCCATTAATTTTTATAGGAGTTTGATTTATTTTTTTTCTTATCTTTTCTAATATCTTGTAGAAGGTGTTTTCATCTGTGGCAGGTACAATTATTACAAATTCCTCTCCACCATATCTAAAGATATAATCACTTTTTCTTAAGTTTTTCTTTATTGTATTTGTAATTTCTTTTAATACTATATCTCCAGCATCATGTCCATAAGTATCGTTAATTTTTTTAAAATCATCAATATCTACAAAGGCAACTCCAAAGGGTTCTCCTGTAATCATAGATATATCTAAAACATTAACAAATATTTCTTCCAGCGTTCTTCTGGTTAAAAGATTTGTGAGAGGGTCTCTCTGAAGCTCTTCTATTTCTTCATTGAATAAGAAAGTTATTAGAGAAGACATAAACATTAAGTTTTGTTTAATGAACTGATTGTATTCATCCAGCAGGATAGTGTATTTTTCCATTTCCCTGAAAGCAACTATATTTTCGGCTATTATATGTAGCTCATTATGTAATTTAGTAAGTCTGCTAACAGATTTTTTGTTTTTTGTTTTAATACTATTTAACCATTTTCCCATTTCGCATTTTGTTGCATCTAATTGAATTTCTTTTTTTAAAGTTCCGGTTGTTAGATAATCAAGTATGTTTTCTTCCCAGATAATATGTTTGTCTATAGTTGATTTGATATTAATGAATTTTTCTCCAAGACTTTGTTCTATGTATGCTCTTATTATTATGCTTTCTCTTTTTATATGCTCAAGGAGATATCCTTTTGCAACATAATTTTTTATAATATCAAAAAATTTAGTTATAAGGGGATATGTTTTTTCCAGATTTTTATTGGAGAGAAAAAGCCTTTTTGTAAAAATAAGCTCAAGGTTGTCTAATTTCTCCAGAAATATAGCAAATTCTATCTGAAGATTATAATGAAGTTTTCCTAAGTTCGTTAATTCTTCCTTTAAAGAGGATAAATTATCATTAATGAACATATTGTAAAAACGAATAATACCTTTTATTTCTTTCTTTTGTAGTTCTTCTGGATTTTTACCCTTTAAAAATCTCTGTGCTATAGGCTCCTGTAAGAGCTGAGTAAAATATTCTTGAAAGGCTATTTCTAATAATTCTTTAAATTCCTTTTCTGGTAGGATATTCCTTTTCATTTTAACTTTTCCTTCCTGATTTTTTGTAAAAAGTTATGGGCAAATCTGACTGGTTCAGGGAGTTTATATTTGTCTGTGGTTCTTATTGCCACTTTTAAACTACTTTCTACAGAAATATTATTCCCCGGGGATACAAAAACAGGATTTGCATTTTTCCTTGTTCTGAGAATATAGCCTCTATGCTCCCCATCTACATAAACAGGTTGGTAGGCAAATTTACGGTTTTCGGGCTTTTTGAACTCTCCAATTAGTTTTGATTTTCCTATTCCAATACTAACTGTATCGGTAACTACTCCAAAATGGGCTGCAATTCCCATTTTCCGTGGATGGAGTATTCCCATTCCATCTACCATAAAAACATCAACCTGACTTTTAAGCTTTTTGTAGGCTTCCAGTATCACAGGAAGTTCCCTATATGCAAGAAATGTTGGTATATAAGGAAAATCTATTTCTTTTGTTGCATAAACAGTCTCAATAATTTCAAAATTATTCTCTATATCCACAACAACTATTGAGGATATTGCTGTTGTTGGATTTTTCCATATATCTGTAAAAGTTGTATCAATACCTGCAACATATCTGACTTTATCAGGTGGTATTCTGTCTTTTAGATTTAGCTTTTTAGATAACTTAATCTGCTCAGCTTTCAGCTGCTCTATAAGTTCACGGGGAATATTTTCTGTTTCCATTAAAACACCACCAGATTATCCCTGTGTATAACCTCGGTAAACTTTCTATTTAATAAATTTTCTACCTCGGATGATTTTTTGCCTTTTATTTTTTCAATCTCTTTATAGGAGTAATTAACAATTCCTTTTCCGATGATTTTGCCTTCTTCGTTTAATATGGCAACAACATCATTTTTAGAAAATATCCCTTCAAAGTTCTTTATACCAGCCGGAAGAAGACTTTTACCTTTACGGATTGCCTCTTCTGCTCCTCTGTCTATTATAATTCTTCCTTTTGGGGCTGACAGAAGTTTTAGCCAGCTTTTTTTTCTGGATAATTTTTTACTTTTTTCTGGATAAATAAAACTTCCTGTTATTTTTCCGTCTAATGTCTGGGAGATTATATCTTCTTTTTTAGGAGAAATAATTACAGGAATGCTATGGGAAGTGGCTATCTGGGCAGCTTCAAGTTTACTTCTCATTCCACCTGTGCCAAATTTTGATTTGGAAGTTCCTGCGTATTGAAGTGCCTGAGATACATCTTTTATTTCCTCTATAAGCTGGGTTCCTTCCTCTCCAGGTTCTCCTGTATAAACTCCTCCTGCAGTGGAAAGGATAATAAGCAGGTCTGCATTTGTCAAAACAGCAACATGGGCAGCAAGAAAATCATTATCCCCAAAAACAATTTCCTCAACAGCAATAGTGTCATTTTCATTGACAATAGGGACAACTTCCATATCAAGAAGGCGGTTTATAGTATTCTGGGCGAGAACATATCTCTTTCTTTCTCGTAAACCTTCTATTGTAAGGAGTATCTGGCCGATATTTTTTCCGTATTTTGAAAAAATCCTGTCGTAAATCTGCATAAGGTATGCCTGCCCAACAGATGCAACAGCCTGTTTGTCTGTAATTGAGACAGGTTTTTGTTTAAGACCCAGTTTTTTTACACCTGCCAGAACAGCTCCTGAAGAAACAATAATAAACTCTTTATCTGAGTTCTGGGCTATATTTTCTGCCAGATTTTCTATGAATTGGGTATCTATTGAGTTATTTTTCTCCAGAAGTTGAGAGCCTATCTTAACAACAATCCTATTTGCGTTTTTTATAAGCTGGGATTTTTCCATATATTTATTCTATCAGCTATTAATTGCAAATATAAGATATCCTGTATGGGCAACCATTCTGTCTTCTGGCCTAAGTCTGTCTGGGACAGGTTTGTATTGTCTTTCAAGGAGTTCAACAACTTCTGTTTTTATGAAATCGTTTTTTTCTAAAGCTTCAAGTGTAAGGCTTATCTGGTTAGTTGTAGGCACAAGAAAGCCTATGGGGGCTCCTTTTTTTAGTGCTTTTTTGATATTCTCAATGTAAAGCCATGGCTCTCTAACATCTATAAATGCTGTATCAAAATCCTTTTCAGGTAGTTCTTCTGAAAGGTCATGATGTTTTATCTCAACATATTTTTCCAGTTTTGCCAGTTTTAGATTTTCGTAAGCATTTTGTATATATTTTTCATTTTTCTCGTAACAGTAGATTTTTCCGGAAGGTTTAACGGCATTTGCCATAACAATGGTTAATGCTCCGCTTCCAACTCCTGACTCCAGAACTTTCATACCATCGGTTATACCAAGTTTTAGGGTTATATAACTGCTGTCTTTCGGATATATAATCTGGGTTTTTCTTTTTATACCGTGGAGAATAATATCAAAAAGGGTAGGGCGAAGTATAAGAAATTCATGTCCCTTATGGGTTTTAATAGTCTGTCCATAATCTTTCTTTAATAACTCATCATGGTTTATATTTCCCTTATGGGTTCCAAATACTTCGCCTTTTTTTACAATCAAGAAAAATGTATTTTTTTTATCCTGAAGCTGAACTGTATCCCCTTCTTTTATCATCTTGTAAGTAGGTTCAGACTGAATTCCTTGTTGTTATACAGGTCAATTGAGTAGTTGTCCCAGAAAACACATGTCCCGCCGGCTATAAACTTTCCACCTGATGGGTCAACATATTCAGCAAATAACACAGTTTCTTCTTCAAGTTTTGATTCTGCTGTGTCTTCTCCATGAATAAGTGGTCTTACTTCGGGTTTTCTGGTAATTAGGGTATCTGTGCAGGCAAGCATAACTTTTTGAATATTGTCTGGCAGGTTATAGGTATCAGATGTAACAATTAAAAGATTGTCGTTGTCATAGTTGTTAATATTATCAATTACAATATCTCCATTGAAATGGATACCAAATCTTTCTGAAAGAGTATTGCATGTATCGGCAATTCTGTCTTCATTTTTGTAATAGCCGAAAATTCCTACGGTTTTCCCTTTCTTGACCAGCTCTTCAATAAATTTTGCTTCCTCTTCTGTAAATGGTATTTCTGGATAGTTAAAGATGATGGTATCATAATTTGCAAATTTTTCTATTTCATCTACTTCATCAATATGTATGCCTGCTTCCTTGGCATATTTTTGGAGTTTTGAAAAATAATAATGGTCAGATATGATAAATTCCTGATGGGCTACACTCCACGCAACTTTCCTCATGACGCCTCCTCTATGTTTGCTAATTTTTTATATATTTCAATTATTGCCGAAAAATCTCTTTCTTCAAGATGGTTTGCCCGTGCACTACTATAAAGATTAAGTGCTTGACCTGTAAAAATAGCAGGGAAATTTATTTTTTTGGCTATATCCTGTGCATAGCAGATATCTTTGTGAAGTAGAGATAGAGAGAACTGGGTTGAATAATCATTTTCAAGTATTTTTTCTTTTTTTGCCTTTAATAATCCTGAATTTCCTGCACCTTTTTCAAGTATCTGAACTACAGTATCCAGTTGAATTCCTGCTTTTTTACCAAATAAAATCCCTTCCGATAAAATTGCCATCATTGAGCCTAAAACAGCATTATTAATCAGTTTCATTGTTGAGGCTTTGCCATAATCACCCATGTAAAATATATCTTTCCCGAAATTTTTAAATATCTCCTCTGTTTTCTCAAATATTTCTTTATCTCCACTAATTAGAATAATGAGTTCTTTATTTTGTGCCGGGATTACACTGCCAATCACAGGGGCTTCAATAAATTCAGCTCCGTTGCTTATAAGCAGTTCTGCTATTTTCTTTGCCGTTTCAGGATGGATTGTTGTAAGGTCTATAAATATTTTGCTTTTAAGGTTAGCTCCAGAATTAATTATTTCTTGATATACTTCCTCTGATGACTGGGAGCCAAAAAGCATTGTGATAATAATATCTCGTTCTTTTATAAGTTTTATAAGGTCTTCTTCATAAGGAAGACCGCTTTCCTGAGCCTTTGATAAGGTACGGTTCCATACTTTTATATCATATCCTGCTTCGTGCAGGTTTTTTGCAAGAATTATTCCCATATGTCCAAGACCAATCCAGCCTATTCTCAATTTAGACACCATCCTTTACCAATTTGTATATAAAACTATCAACAACTGCCTGCCATGAGGCTTCTATAACGTTATCTGATACTCCCACTGTTCCCCATTTTTTCTCTTTGTCTCTACTTTCCACAAGAACCCTTATTTTTGCAGCTGTTCCTGCACTTTCATTGACTATACGAACTTTGTAATCTATCAATTCAACTTCTGCAAGGGATGGATATATATCAACAAGGGCTTTTTTTAATGCTCTGTCAAGGGCATTAACAGGACCATATCCCAGCGATGCTGTATGCTGGTAATGGTTATCTATTTTTATTCTTACTGTTGCTTCTGATACAGGCTCTTTATCTGTGTATCTTCTGGCAATCAGAACCCTGTAAGCATCAAGGTCAAAGTAATTTTTAAGCAGTCCAAGATGTTTTCTTATAAGTAGCTCCAGAGAAGCTTCAGCTGCTTCAAAATGGTATCCATAATTTTCCAGTCTTTTTATTTCCTGAACAAGTTCTGCAATTCTTGGGTCTTTTTCGTCTATCTCTATACCCAATTCTTTTGCTTTATAAATAATATTTGATTTTCCTGCAAGGTCAGATACAAGGATTTTTCTACTGTTTCCAACGGCTTCAGGGTTGATATGCTCATAAAGTTTTGGATTTTTAAGGACTGCTGATGCGTGAACTCCACCTTTATGGGCAAATGCACTATCTCCAACATAAGGCATATTTTTAGGAACAGGAAGATTAACAATATCTGCGACAAAGTTGGAAACCTCTTTTAGCTTTTTGATATTTTCCTGTGGGATTGTTTCATACCCAAGTTTCAGGGTAAGGTTTGGAATAATAGAGCAGAGATTTGCATTTCCGCATCTTTCTCCAAAACCATTTATAGTTCCATGAACCTGAACAGCTCCGTTTAAGACTGCAACTATAGAGTTCCATACTGCTGTGTCGCTGTCATTGTGGGCGTGTATTCCAAGCTTTCCGTCTAATCCTTTTTCCTTAAGTTCTTTTATTATTTTTTCTATCTCATTTGGGAGGGTTCCGCCATTTGTGTCTGCAAGAACAAGAAAATCTGCACCTGCTTCCTGTGCAGTTTTCATAACGGCGTAAGCATAATCAGGATTTGATTTATATCCATCGAAGAAGTGTTCCCCAATAAAAACAACCTCATCGGTATTTTTCTTTAGATACTGGACGGTGTCATAGACCATCTCAAGATTATTGTCTAAGGTTGTCTTAAGGGCTTCAATAACATGCAAATCCCATGCTTTTCCGAAAATTGTTATCACAGGAGTTTCTGCTTTTATCAGGTTCTGGATAAGGGGGTCTTCCTCTACCCTGAGATAAGCCCTTCTTGTTGAGCCAAAGGCTGCTATTTTTGAGTTTTTTAGATGGAGCTTTTTAACCTTTTTGAAATACTCATCATCCTTTGGATTTGAACCTGGCCAGCCACCTTCTATGTAATGGATACCAAAATTGTCTAACTTCTCGGTAATTCTCAGTTTGTCTTCTACAGAAACACTGACCCCTTCAGCCTGTGTTCCGTCCCTTAAAGTTGTATCATAGATAAAAACCTTTTTTTCCATCTGTGTTTACCCCATTTTTAAACCTGAAATTTAAATTTTAGCATAGCTGATTATTTTAGTTTTTATATTGAAAGGATTTATGATTTTTTACAGTCTAACGGGAATATTTCTTTCCTTAAGATATTCTTTGACTTCCTGAATGGTAAGCTCTTTAAAATGAAAAAGTGATGCTGCCAGTGCTGCATCTGCTTTTCCTTCTGTAAATGCTTCATAAAAATGCTCTTTTTTGCCTGCTCCACCTGAGGCTATAACAGGAATTGAAACTGCTTCACTGATTGCTCTGGTTAGTTTTATATCATAACCACTTTTGGTTCCGTCTTTATCCATTGATGTCAGCAGTATTTCCCCTGCTCCAAGGTCTTCAACTGCTTTTGCCCATTCAACTGCATCTATTCCTGTGGCTGTTCTTCCTCCATGTATATAAACTTCCCATTTATTTTCTCCAATCTGTTTTGCATCTATGGCAACAACAATTGTTGATGAGCCAAATCTTTTTGCTGCTTCTTCTACTAAAATAGGTTCTTTCACTGCTGCTGTATTTATAGAAACCTTATCTGCTCCACTTTCAAGTAGTTTTCTTATATCTTCAAGTGTCCTCACACCACCGCCGACAGTTAAAGGCATGAATACCGTTTCTGCAGTTGCTTTAACAACATCAAGTATTATGTCCCTATCCTCTGCCGATGCTGTTATATCCAGAAAAACCAGCTCATCAGCTCCTGCTTCATCATAGGCCTGTGCAGCTTCCACAGGGTCGCCTGCATCTATAAGATTAACAAAGTTAACCCCTTTAACTACTCTTCCTTTATTTACATCAAGGCAGGGTATAATTCTTTTTGCCAGCATCTATTTTCTCCTCTAAATTCACAGGTATATCTTCTATATGTTTTATATCAAAATTTTTTAGATATTCTCTAAATTCTAAATCTACAGGAATTCCTTCTCTCTGGAACATACTGGATATTTTTGAGGATATCTTTTCTCCCTGTTTATCAAGGTCTGTGAGGATTATAACAAGGTCTTCATTTTCTAACTCTTCCAGAATATCGTAGAACTTTTTTCCTTTTATGGAGTATATATGGCTAATACCAAATTTTTCTAATTTCTGCTTGTCCTTTTTACCTTCCACTAAAACAACTGTCTTTTCTTTTTCTGAAAACGCCTTTAATCTCTCAAGCCAGTCTTTTAGAGAGGCGAATTCCATTTATTTCCTTTTAAATAATGATTTTAAGAAAGAAATAAGTTTTTCTACTATTTTTGAAAGAGCATTTTTATCAACTTCTTCTTCTTCAAGTCTTTCTTTTATATATTCTTCTCCCTTAGTTTCTTTGAGGTGTTCAAGAATTTCTGTAAAAACTTCCAGGGGATTAAATGGTTTTTCTAAAATGGCTGCAACCCCCAGATGTTCATAAAATTCCCTTTCATCTGGGGTTAGTTTTTCACTTAAGATAATAAATGGAATAAGTTTAAGGTGTTCGTCTTTCATATAGTTAATTATTTCCCATGTGGGTCTGCCTTTTAGTCTTTGTTCTGCAACTATCCCATCTATGTCGGTGTTCTGTTTTACAAATTCTTTAGCCTCTTCCATTGAGGTTATATGTATAATTTCAGAGCCGCTAAGCTGGGCAACCTCATTTAAAACTTCGTATGTTGCTTTGTCTTCGTCAAGTAGTAATATCCTCATTTTAACCCTTATACAAATTTTATTTCAGGAAGTTTATCAATAAATCCTTTTTCATAAGCTTCTTTCAGGAATAATTCAATTGCCTTTTTACCTCTTTCTCCATAATCAACTGTAAGGTCATTAACATACATTCCAATGAATTTGTCTGCTTTTTCCTTTGACATATCCCTTGCGAATTTTAGTGCATATTCTACAGCTTCTTCTCTATGTTCAAGTGAATATTTGATGCTTTCCCTGAGAATTTCAGAGATTTCTTTCATTGTTTCTTCGCCTAAATCTTTGCGAATAACGTTTCCACCTAATGGAAGTGGAAGACCACCAGTTTTTTCATACCACCATTTTCCAAGGTCAACAACACACTCAAGACCTTCATCTGCATAGGTCAGCTGTCCTTCATGGATGATAAGACCTGCATCCACTTTTCCTTCTTTGACAGCTTTTATAATCTGGTCAAATTGTATTACTTCGTAATCAAAATCAGATGTTCCAAGGAATAATTCCAGTGCCAGAAATGCCGATGTTAATGTTCCTGGAACTGCGATTTTTTTGTTTTTTAGCTCTGATGGGTCAAATTTTTCCTTTGCCACAATCATTGGACCATAGTTGTCCCCCATACTTGCTCCGCTGGAAAGGAGAGCATACTTGTCTGCAACATAGGGGAATGCATGTATGGAAATAGCTGAAACTTCATATTCTCCTTCAAGGGCTTTTCTGTTTAATGTTTCAATGTCTGAAAGAACATCAACAAACTCATAACCTTTTGTATCAATTTTTTTGTGGTTGATTGCATAAAACATAAATGCGTCGTCTGAATCAGGACTGTGTGCAACTCTAATAACTCTTTTTTCCAACTTTATTTACCTCTTTAAAGTTTTAATAAATTTTATAATAACCTTGTGATTTTTCCAAAGTTTTCAAAGTCTGGAAAAGGTTTAGCTTTTATTAACACTTTTCTTTTTAAAAATGGATGGAAAAATGATATTGTGTAAGCATGCAAAAGCTGTCTTTTAACATTTTTCAGTAGTGGATTGTTTGTTTCTTTAATCCCGTAAGTTTTGTCTCCAACTATAGAAAAGCCTATTTTGGCAAGATGTATTCTAATCTGGTGTTTTCTCCCTGTAGGTATCTGGACTTTAAAAAGGGTAAATCCTGAAGATTTTTTCTGGGTATAAACAATACTTTTTGCGTATTTTTTCTCTACAGGAATGTTTATAACTTTTTTCTTGAAAGGTGCTTCTCCAACTGATATTGCCAGATATGTCTTTTCAACGGACTTGTCCTGCCATAGCTTTTTAAATTTCTCAAAAACCTTATTGTTTTTTGCAAATAAAAGCACACCGGAAGTTTCCCTATCAAGTCTATGGATTGCTCTGATTTTATGGTCTTTTTTGAAGGCTCTCAGTAAATCCTCAACACTTCCTTTTTTACTTTCACTTTCTATAAAAGGTGGTTTGTTTACTGCAATTATAAAAGGGTCTTCGTAGATAACTGAGTTTTCAATATTCCAGTTTTTTGTTTCCTGATAAACAGGAAGTTCAACAATATCTCCAGCCTGAAGCTGATGGGATGCTATCCATATTCTTTTGTTGTTCACAAACACAAGTTTGTTGTCTATTAGCTCTTTTGCTTTTTTCTTTGAAATACCCAGCTGCTGTGCAACAAAATCCTTTAATGCCTGACTTTCTTTTACTTTAACCTTTTTCATTTATACAGCACAAAACCTTTTTTTCTAAATATGTATCTATCTCAAAATTTTACCACCGGTGTGTTATAAATTATTGCATTTTGTATATTTTCCTATTATGTTTTTATGAAGCAAAAAGTTTTTTAGGAGAATAAGAAATGATTTCTATGGATATAGATAGGGCTTTATCCCTTGCCACAGATAAAGAGTTATTTCCAATTATAGATAAGGTTCTCTCAGATAAAAGGCTTTCCTTTGAAGATGGGGTAAAGCTATTTAAAACAAATGACCTGTTAACACTTGGAGTTCTGGCAAACTATAAAACCGAAAAGCTAAATGGAAAATATGCATATTTTGTGATTAACAGACAGATAAACCCTACAAATATATGTGCCCTTGATTGTAGTTTCTGTGCATTTGCCACAATGGACAAAAATGACCCTAAAGCTTATGAAATGAGTTATGAAGAAATCCTGTCTAAAGCAAGATATGCTGTGGAAAATGGTGCCTCTGAGGTTCATATTGTTGGTGGACTTCATCCTGACTGGAGTTTTGATGTTTATCTGAATATGGTTTCTTTGCTGAAAAAAAATTTCCCACAACTTCATATAAAGGCTTTCACTGCTGTTGAGATAGATTATTTCTCAAGGATTTCTGGTCTCAGTTATGAAGAGGTGCTGGAAAAATTAAAAGAAGCCGGTTTAGGCAGTCTTCCCGGTGGTGGTGCAGAAGTTTTCTCACCAAGGGTTAGAAGAATTATTGCTCCAACCAAAATAGGCTGGAAAAAATACCTTGAAATACACAAAATTGCCCACAGACTTGGTCTTCATTCAACAACAACGATGCTTTACGGACATGTGGAAACAGTAGAGGAAAGGGTTGACCACATGATTAAGATAAGAGAGGCTCAGGATGAAACCGGAGGATTTACCTGTTTTATTCCGCTGGCTTATCAACCTGAAAATAATGAACTGAATATAACAGACCATACCCACGGGGTTGACGACCTTAAAACCATAGCCGTTTCCAGATTAATGCTGGATAATGTTCCACATATCAAAGCATACTGGGTAATGATTGGAGAAAAGATTGCACAGGTTGCCCTTAATTTCGGTGCAGATGATATGGATGGAACGGTTATGGAGGAGAAAATCGCCCACTTTGCAGGGGCAAAATCACCGACACAGCAGCAGAAGGAAAAACTTATCAGATTAATTAAAGAAGCAGGAAAAATACCTGTTGAAAGGGATACACTTTATAATCACATAAAAGTTTATAATTAGTTAAAGTTTTAAAATTTTGTATCTGAACTTCTAAGTTTTAAATAACCTAAAAAACTAAACGGAGTATTATGGGCAGAAAATTTCCAGTTGAGAAGAGAACCCCTTTTCAGTATTTTCTTGCTTTTGTGGTTTTGTTACTTGTTGCACTGGTATTTCTTGTGGTGCTGTTGGCTGTTCCTTATCTGATATTTATCTTACTGCAAATCCTGTTTAAAACACTCCAGTTTGGTATAGTTTTTATTGTGGTTTTCTGGCTAATAGTTGTTTTAATCCTGTGGATACTAAAGCTTTTAGAGGTTATGACAAAGAATGGATAGACCTGTGGGAATAGAGACAGACAAGGAAGTTGTGATTATCGGTGATATTCATGGTTGTCTGATTGAGTTTCAAGAAATGGTTTCCAAAATCCACAGCAGATATGGGGAAGATACAATTATTGTGTCTGTAGGGGATACAGTTGATAGGGGAGATTATAATGTTGAAACCCTTGAATACTGCTTTGAACTTCAAAAAACAGGCAGATTTATAGAAATCCAGAGTAATCATAATCTAAAGCTGTATAGATGGTTTAAAGGAAGAAAAGTCAATATCAGTTCAGGAATGAAAAAAACCATTGACCAGATTATACAGATGCCTGAAAAAAAGCAGGGGGAGTTAAAAGAGAAATATATCCGTTATTATGAAAGCCTTCCTCTGTATCTAATTATAAATGGCAGTGTTGTTGTAGCCCATGCAGGAATAAAAGATGAAATGATTGGAAAAGTAAACAGAAAGATAAAGGACTTTGTTATTTTTGGAGAAACAACAGGCAGATACACAGAAAAAGGTTTTCCAGAAAGATTGGACTGGACAAAAAACAGAAAGGTTGATAAATACTCTCCAACCATTGTTTATGGTCATGTGGTTTTTGAAAAACCTTACATAAATAATAAAGCTTACGGGATTGATACTGGTTGTGTTCTTGGTAATATGCTAACTGCTTACAATCCGTTCAGGGATGAGTTTTTATTTGTAAAGGCAAAAAAGCAGTATTTTTCTTTTGATTAATTATTTGCCCAGCAGCTCCCTGAGTTTTTTCCCTATATCTTCCTCTCTCATCAATGATTCGCCGATTAAAAATGCATCAACACAGTGTTCTTTAAGCTCAAGAATTTCCTTTCTACTGGATATACCACTTTCAGCAACAACAACATGAGCCCCCAGACTTTTGAGTTCAGGAGCAAGTTCCTTGGACAGATTAATATCCACTTTAAATGTTTCTAAATCCCTGTTGTTTATTCCAATTATAGTTGCCCCAGCATTGATAGATTTTGCCCCTTCTTCAAAACTGTGGATTTCCACGAGGGGTTCCATTCCAAACTCTCTGCCGTATTTTATTAACTCTTCCATCTCTTTTTCAGATAAAACTCTCGCTATTAGAAGAAAAGAATCGGCACCATAAACATAAGCCTCCAAAATCTGTCTTTTGTCAATTATAAAATCCTTTCTAAGCAGTGGTATTGTGGTAACTTTTCTGGCCATCTTGAGATACTGGATATCACCCTGAAAATAGGTTTTATCTGTTAATACAGATATTGCTGCAGCACCGTTTTCTTCATATATTCTTGCAATTTTGACAGGGTCAAAGTCTTCTCTAATTACTCCCTTTGATGGAGATGCCTTTTTTATCTCGGCAATAATGTTTATCTCATCTCTAATTAAAGCAGTTTTAAAATCCCTTACTTTGTCCCTTCCGACAGCTTTTTTTTCAAGAAATTCTATATAATCAGGGGTATAATTAAGTAGCTCTTCTTTTTTGGTCTGAATTATCTTATCTAAAATGTTCAATTTTCTCTAAGCTCCTTTTTTTAAATATTATAACAGGGTTGATATCCGTCATTGTTTATATAATCTTTATATAATTACAATATTTATTCAAAAAATTAGGAGGTAATTATATTGAATAAACCTGAAATACTTGCTCCAGTAGGACATTATGAGGGATTAGCAGCAGTTATAAAAGCTGGAGCAGATGCCATATATATGGGTGTAGGAAAAATCAACCAACGGGCTTTAAAGTCTAACTTTACTATTGAGGATGTAAAAGAAATCAGGAAAATAACTCAGGACGCAGGGGTAAGACAATACATTGTCTTAAACTCCATTGTGTTTGAGGATGACCTGCCATACATAAATGAAACCCTTGAACAGCTGAAAGAAATAGGCGTTGACGCTGTTATCGGATGGGATATGGCAGTTCTGTCAAAATCTATAGAGTTGGGAATTGAAACTCATCTTTCCACAATGGCGTCGGTATCAAACTCACAAGCAGCAAAATTTTATGAAAAGATGGGAATAAAAAGGGTAGTTCCTGCCAGAGAAGTAAAACTTGAGGGATTACTGGATATAAAGAATAAAACAAATCTTGAAGTAGAAATATTTATCCACGGTGCAATGTGTATGGCTGTTTCAGGTAGATGTTTCCTGTCCCATGATGTATTTGAAAAATCAGGAAACAGAGGAGAGTGCTACCAGGTTTGCAGACATGAATTTGATGTAAAAATCGTATCTAAAAATACAGGAACAGAGTTCTATCTGGGGTCTGATTATGTTTTATCTGCCAGAGACTTAGTAACAATAAACTTTGTTGACAAACTAATGTGGGCAGACAGCTGGAAGATAGAAGGAAGAAACAAAAATGCAGATTATGCCTATATGGTAACTTCAGCATATAGAGAGGCAAGGGATAGAATACTAAATGGAGAATGGCACACAAAAGGATGGAAAGACCTTTGGGATAGACTTGAAAGGGTTTACCACAGAGAATGGGATAGCGGTTTTTACTTTGGAGAAGGTCTGTTTGGTATGAACAAATCTATAGCCAAAGAAAAGAAATTATTTGCAGGGGAAGTTATAAAGTTTTATCCAAAAATTAGTGTAGCCGAAGTAAAAATAATAGATAATCCCATAAAAGTAGGAGATACCATCCATATAATAGGCAAAAAAACTGGGGTTGTCAGACAACAAGTAAAATCAATGCAGATAGATGGAAAAAATATAACCGAGACAAAAAGAGGAGACCTTATAGGCTTAAAAACAGAAGATAGAGTAAGGCCAGGTGATAAAGTCTATCTAATAAAAGAAATTGATACAACCGATAATAATTTTGAAGGAAATTTATTAACTTCAAGAGGATAAAACTGAATGGCTGAAAATAAAATACACTGCAAATTCTACGAAAAACTTAAAAATAGCAATAAGCTTGACCATGAAGATATAAAACTTTTAATGAATATTGTTAGAAAGGAACTTAGTTTTCTTATAAAACATAATATACCTCCAGTTCCTAAAAATTATGAAAAATGGTTTTATATCTTTTGTGCTTTAGCAGAAAGTCAAAAAGAGTTAGATGATTTAGAAATCATAGGTATTTATAAAGATACTTATGATGATGATTATAAAAAAGTAGATACATCATCTGAAGAAGGAATATCCGAAAATATAGCCAATAAGCTGAGAGATGTTGCTGAAAAATTTGATGAAACACTCAAAGAAGTTATAAATAACATAGATAGTTATCAGGATAGACTTGATTCCCATGCTGATAAGTTAGAACAGACAAAAGAAAAAGCAACCCTTGAAAATATTAACGAAGCTGTAATGGAAATCCTTGATGAACTGAAGCAGCTTCGTGCAGAAAATGCCAAACTAAAAAGTGAGCTTAAAGCCTACCATTCAGAAGTAGTTTCTCTTAAGGAAGAACTTTCCGTAGCTAAAAAGGAAGCAACTATTGACTTTCTTACGGGACTTGTTAATAGGAGAAGGTTTGAAAGAGCCCTTGAGGATGCAATAAAAGACCGAAAAAAAAGAGGTTATCCTTCTTCTCTAATATTTGTAGATGTTGACAATTTTAAACAGATAAATGATAAATATGGCCATATTAATGGAGATTTGGTTTTAAAAGAACTGGCAAGTATTTTTAGATTTTACCTCAGAGCAAATACAGTTATAGGTAGATTGGGAGGTGAGGAGTTTGCAATTCTCCTTCCAGGAACAGAGATAGATGATGCAGTTAAAGTTGCAGAAAGACTAAGAAAAATAATAGAAAACAGAGAAATAAAAATAAATCATGATGAATCGAAGAAAATAAAAATTACTGCCAGTTTTGGTGTAACAGAGATAAAACCAGATGATACAATAGAGATTGTATTAAATAGAGCAGATGAAGCAATGTATGAGGCTAAAAAATCAGGTAAAAATCAAGTTAAAGTAAAATGAGAATTCTTCTTACTGGAAGCACAGGTTTTGTGGGAGGGCATATTTTAGACGCTCTTGAAGGGAGGTATGATTTAATTCTCCCTGTAAGAAATTTATCTCAATCAAAATCAGAAATTACCAATGGAATAGTAGTTCCATTTAAAGAACCTCTATCTGATATTGTAATTGAATACAAACCTGACATAGTAATAAACACCATTGGAATACTCTTAGAAAATAAAGATATAACCTTTGAAAAAGTTCATGTTGAGTATGTCAGACAGCTTGTTGAGGGCTCAGTAAAAAGTTCGGTTAAAAAATTTATCCATATATCTGCCCTTGGAGCAGACAAAAACTCAAAAAGTAGATATGCAAAAACAAAAGCAGAAGCAGAAGAAATCATAATTAGTTCAGGATTAAACTATCTTATATTAAGGCCTTCAATAATTCTTGGTAAAGGTCAAAAACTGTTTGATGATTTAAGGAAGTTATCGTTAATCGCTCCATTTTTATTTGCGCCGAAAGGAAAAGTTCAGCCTGTGCATATAAATGATGTGGTTGATGTTGTTTTAAAGGGAATAGAGAACGGACTGAATAATGAAATTATTGAGCTTTGTGGCAATAGAATTGTGTCTTATAAAGAGCTTTTTCAATTTGCTTTAGGATATATAGGAAGAAAAAGACCTGTTTTTGAAATGCCTCTTTCTGTATTACAAATTATGGTTCCTTTTATGCAGATATTACCGGAGCCGCCGGTTACACAAGACCAGATTTATTTACTTGAGAAGGATAATGTATGCACAGGCAAACTAAAAACCCAGAAAGACATTCTGGGCTCTGTCCGAAATCCCTTTAAACTTTAAATAAAATATCTATGAATTTTTTAAAAATCTGACATCTAATCTGTACCGGATAGGAATATGATATAAATCATAAAATCTTCTCTAAGGGGCTTAAAATCTGGATTTTGTAATTGAGACAATGTTGAGATTTTAAATTTGACAAAATCAAGGAAAATTAGTATTCTAATAACAGGTCTGTACAGAGCAAAGGTTTCTTGGAAGCTGAATATGTTGAGTTTCAAGGATTACAGAGGGGGCTCTTGAAACTGACCCGCTTAATAAGGGTATTGCGACTTCCATTCTCCATCTTTCTCATATCTTCTGTTTACCGCTATCTTGAAACTGACCCGTTTGATGAGGGTATTACAATGGCTGGTTATGAAAACTTTTTGACTAATTAATCTGGGATAGTCTTTAAGGGCAGAAAGCAAATTTGATTATTGAAAATTCCTCAAAATGCTTTTATTTTGCTTTATCTATTACAAAATTTGATAGTATCTATTTTTCTGCCTTGAAACTAAAAAATACACTTCTCCTGAAACACCAAATAAACATTCCAATACAAAAAACTGATATCACAAAGAAAAAACTTTATATAGCAGCTCCTTTTAACACATCCTTACAACTACAGTTTAGCTCTTCTGGAAGATTTTCTATAAATCTCAGAACAAGCTGTTTGATATCCTCATTTTTCTGATGCATCATCTGAATAACTTCATCTGAAGTAAGCCTTTCTTCCGAAATTCCTGCTGCCAGATTAGTAACCACGTTTACAGAAGCAAAATGCATAGCAAGTTCACGGGCTAAAACTATCTCAGGAACAAGGGTCATTCCCACAACATCTGCACCAAGTAATCCAAGAGCCTTTATCTCAGCAGCCGTTTCAAGTCTGGGACCCTCTGTTGCCGCATAAGTTCCTTTAGTATGGAAACGAATTCCCATATCTTTTAAGATATTTTTTAAAACATTTCTCATATCAGGACAGAAAGGATTTGTAACATCTATATGGACAACCCTATCATTTGATAAATACTCATTTACCAGGTCATTTTGATTATCTTCATCATCCTTTATTGTATAAATTCCCTCATAAAAAGTAACCGGTCTTACCTTTGTAAAATCCAAAAACTGGTCAGATAGCACAATATCCCCGGGCTTTAAAATAGGATTTATTCCGCCAACAGCACTAATCGATAAAATCC
>JALWLQ010000031.1 GCA_027084095.1 Persephonella sp. | reverse complement strand
CCAGTCTGGTGTGTTTATTCCGTTAGCTCGGGCAATTTCTTTGGTCAGGTTTTTGTCAATGGCTATAGCACTGGCTTTTATAGGTGAACCTGTGTATCTAAAACCAAGGGTTTCAAGGAAACCCTGTATTGCTCCATCTTCTCCACCTTTACCGTGGAGCATATTAAAAACAAGGTCTGGATTATATTCAAGCAAAGACTTTGTAAATTCTGGTGGATTGATAGGGTCAAAAACTTTGTAATTTAGAGATAATCTTTTTAGTGCTTTCTCTACAGCCTGTCCGCTCTTTATTGATATTTCTCTTTCTGATGAAGACCCTCCGTATAATAGTGCTATTTTCAGCTTATTCAACAATTTCTATTTCCCTTTCAAGTTTAATTTTGTATAATTCCCCAATTCTTCTTTCGGCAGTCTGTATTAATTCCTTTAATTCTTTGAACTTTCCTCCACCGAAATTAACCAGAAAGTTGGCATGCTTGTCTGAGAAAGCAACATTTCCTATTCTGTATCCTTTTAGACCTGCCTTTTCAAGTAGATAACCTGCTGCATAGTTTGGGGGATTTTTGAAGGTTGAGCCAGATGTTGGCAGATTAAGTGGCTGTTTTTTATTTCTTTCTTCAAGATGTTTTTTAATTATTTGGGCTATATTTTTGTCTGAAGGTTTTAGTTTTATTGTAGCTTCAAAAACAAAACCATTTTTCTGGAATGGAGAATGTCTGTATTTAAAGTCTATTTCCTCTCTTTTTAGTTTGTGGATATTTCCTCCTTTATCTATCCAGATTACCTCATGAATTATGTCTGCAATCTCGCTGCCGAAAGCTCCTGCATTCATAACAACTGCACCGCCAATGGTTGCAGGAATACCTGAAAGGTTCTCAAAGCCCTCAAGATTATATTTTTTGATTATTGAGTTTATTGTTTTAAAACTAACCCCTGCCTGTGCTTTTATGTAAAAAAGGCCTTCTTTTTCTATGATTTCATATTTTTTTAAGTTTTTTGTTGAAACAAATATATGCTCTAAAATCCCATCGGAAAAAACGGTATTACTGCCAATACCTATTGGGAAAAATGGTTTACCTGTATCTGTAGATAGTTTAATAAGGTCTATGATTTCCTGTTTGTTTTTAGGAAAATAAATTTTTTTGGCACTGCCACCTATTTTTATGGTGCAAAATTTTGATAAATCAACATTTTCTTCAAACTCTATCCAGTTCATTAAATATCTCTTTCAGTATTTTTTTTGCTGAATTAGATATATATAAAGATTTTATCTCTTTTTGTATATTTTTTGATAGTAAATCATTTATCTTTTCTTGCAGAGTTTCCAGTGTTAACTGGTTTTCTCTTATTATATGGCACAGTCCTTTTTCTTCAAGCCATTTTACATTGTAATACTGATGGTCTGAGGCAGCATAAGGATAAGGTATAAAAACTGCAGGTTTCCCAGCTGCCAGGATTTCGTAAGTAGAGGCGGCACCTGAACGGGCAATAATAATATCTGATGCAGAATATAAAATCCCCATCCTGTCATAAAAATCAAAATATTTTATGTTGTCAGGAAGATTTTCAGGTTTTTTGAAATTTTTACCTCCTATCAGAATAAATTGCAGGTCCTTCCTGTTTTGTGCCAGTTTTATGGCGTTTTCAGAAATTACTCTGGAACCCTGACTTCCACCAAAAACAAGAACTGTTTTTTTGTCGGGAATATTTATAATATCTCTGGCTCTGTTTTGTGGAATTTTTAGGTCTTCTAAAAGCTCCTGTCTCAGTGGCAAACCTGTTAAGACTGTTTTCTTCTCTGGGAAATATTTTTTTGATACTTCAAATGTTATAAATATTTTTTTTGCAAATAAAGACAATAATTTGTTTGTATAAGATGGAATTGAGTTTTGTTCGTGTAGAAATAAAGGGACTTTACCTGCTGCAGCAAGCCCAAGGGGTAGAGAGGAATATCCTCCAAAACATAAAACAAAATCAGGTTTTTCCTTTTTGATTAATGACCTGATAAAAAGGGATGTTTTTAGCAGTTTTAGTGCTGATTTAACTGCTTTTCTGGGATTTCTTCCTCTGACACCTTCAATATCAAAGAGATGTTTCTGTGAGGCTGGAAAATCCTTTTTGCTTTCTATGCCTTTTTTAGTGCCAAAATAAATCACCTGATAGCCATTATTTATAAGCTCTGTGGCTACTGAAACAGCAGGATAAAAATGTCCTCCTGTTCCACCACCTGCTATAAAAACCTTTTTCAACTGATAACTGACCTCTTGTATATACTTTTTTTAGGCTCTTTTGAAAGTCTCAGGAGTATTCCAGCAGATATTGCCATTATAAGCAGAGATGAACCTCCATAGCTAATAAACGGAAGTGTAAAACCTGTAGGTGGGAATATGCTGGAATTTACTGCCATATGCATAACTGCCTGGAGGACAATCAGGTATGTTAATCCTACCCCTAAAATCTGGGAAAAAGTATCATCAAGGTCAAGGCTAATCTTTATTCCTCTGTATAAGATTATAAGGAATATTCCAATGATTAAAACAGCCCCGATAAAACCTGCCTCCTCTCCTATAAGGGCAAAAATATAGTCTGTATGTATCTCAGGTAGATATTTTAGTTTCTGTGTTCCGCCACCTATTCCTTCACCTGTAAGCCCACCTTTTACGAAGGCAAGAATTGATTGAAACACCTGATAACTTACACCTGAACGATTTGCTATAGGGTCAAGCATCGCCTCTATTCTTTTGTGGGCATAATGGGAAAACATTATCACATAAATAAAAACAGGAGTGGCTAAAACAGGGAAAACCATGACTTTTAAAGTTGATAATCTTGAGCTGAACATAATAAGAAAGGTTAATACTGCTATAAATATGGCCGCACCTTTGTGTGGCTCAATCAGAATAAGAGCTATTACAACTGTCGGGAATGATAATGCAACAAAGATAGCAGTCCAGCTTTTTAAGAATTTCTCATCATTTTCCTTTCGGGAAATAAAGTATGCTAAAAATAGGATTACGGATAACTTTGCAAGCTCAGAAGGTTGAAATCTGGCAAAACCAAGGTCTATCCATCTTTTGACTGATAATCCATTTATATTTGCTGGCATTATAAGAACAATTACAAGTAGTGCTATTGTAAGTAGGGCAAGAGGATAAGCAATCTTTTTCAGGGTTTCCACAGGGGTAAGGTATGCTCCTATCATTGCCACAAAACCAATAAACAGCCATACAACCTCACGTTTCAGATATAAAAACGGGTCTTCGTGGTTTATAAGAGAAGGGATTGATGTGGCACTATAGACAAAAATAAGTCCCAAAATCATCAAAACAAAAAAAGCTATAAATAAAACCCTATCAAAATAAAAGTTTCTTATCATTTATTCCAGTTCTTCTACTATTTTATTGAATTGTTCTCCCCTATCTATGTAATTTTTGAACATATCAAAGCTGGCACATCCAGGGGAAAATAAAACTATATTTCCTTTTTCGGCCAGAGAATAAGCAGTCTTTACAGCTTCTTTTAGTGTATCAGCCAGATATGTTTTTTCAGGTCTATTTATCATCCTTTGCAAACTTTCTTTATCCTGTCCGATGATTACAAATTTGGATATATTTGAAATATCCCTTAAAACAGAAAAATCCCCACCTTTGTAAATTCCTCCTAAGATAAGAACTACTTTTTCATTAAAACTCTCAACAGCCTTTAACACAGATTGGACAGTGGTTGATTTTGCATCGTTGTAAAATTTAATCCCGTTAATCTCTTTTTTGAATTCTATTCTGTAAGGAAGGGATTTTAATTCAGGGATTTTTTTGTTTATTTTATCAATTGAAATTCCCTGCAGATATGCTGCAAGGACAGCTGCCATTAAATTTTGAAGATTATGTTCCCCTATTAGTTTGAAACCTGAGATATTTATCTTTTCTTGTTTGCCGTTAATTTTCAGGTATAGACTACTTCCATCAGGATAAATACCTTCTACATTATCAGGCAGTTTTTCCAAAGAAAAATAGTATCTCTTTGCTCTGGTAGGGCTGTTTTTTACTTTTTCGTCGTCAAAGTTCAGTATGGCTATATCTTTTTCGGTCTGATTTTTAAATAATCTGTATTTAGACAGTAAATAATGTTTTTCCGTTTTATGCCAGTTTAGATGGTCTGTGGAAAAGTTAAGAAATATGGCTATATCAGGCTTAAAACTTTTTGTGGAGTATATCTGGAAAGAAGAAAGTTCCAAAACAGCATTTTTTTTGTTTTCCTTTATGGCATTTACAAAAGGCTCCCCATAATTTCCACCGATGAAGGTTTTTTTTTCTTGAAGAAGTTGTCCCAGAAGATAAGTTGTGGTTGATTTACCATCTGTTCCTGTTATTGCTGTGATAAAGCCATCAAAATATCTGTATGCAAATTCTATCTCCCCGATTATTTCTATATTATTTTTTCTGGCAAGTTTGTATATCTGATGAAAAAATGGAACTCCCGGAGAAACAATTATTTGACTTGTATCTTTTAAATCCTCTTCTACAAAGTCAAAATCATCCCTTATTAATATTTTTTCTCTTTTTTCATTTAAAAACTCAAAAACTGCCTGCCCTGT
This sequence comes from Persephonella sp., assembly GCA_027084095.1. GTDB lineage: Bacteria > Aquificota > Aquificia > Aquificales > Hydrogenothermaceae > Persephonella_A. The sequence goes on along the minus strand of JALWLQ010000031.1, from coordinate 2,526 downwards.
TTTACCTTTGCCGTAAATTAGTACCACCTGACACCCCTGAATATGACTAATACAATTTATTGTATAATATATGAGATTTTAATCAGGATACTAATTAATACGGGAGTTTAAGATGGGAAGAACCATTGAGTTTACAGATGTAACCTTAAGAGATGGGCAACAAAGTTTATTAGCCACAAGGGTGAGAACAGAGGATTTACTCCCTGCAGCAGAAAAGTTAGACAAAGCAGGTTTCTGGTCTCTTGAAGTATGGGGTGGTGCAACCTTTGATGTATGCCTTAGATACCTGAAAGAAGACCCATGGGAAAGATTAAGAAAGTTTAAAGAAGTAGCTCCAAATACAAAACTTGAGATGCTTTTAAGGGGTCAAAATATTGTTGGTTACAGACATTATCCTGATGATGTTGTTGAAGCCTTCGTTAGAAAAGCTGCTGAGAATGGAATAGATGTTTTCAGGATATTTGATGCCCTCAATGATGTAAGAAATATGGAAGTTGCCATTTCAGTGGCAAAGGAAGAAGGTAAGATTGTAAAGGGAGTTCTCTCTTACACTATAAGCCCTGTTCATACTGTTGATTACTATGTGGGAATAGCAAAGCAGCTTAGAGACCTTGGAGTAGATATTATCTCTATAAAAGACCAGGCTGGAATACTATCTCCTAAGGTTGCTTATGAACTTGTAGGAAGACTAAAGGAAGAAGTGAAATTACCAGTTCATATTCATGCCCAGTCAACAGCTGCAATGGCAGAGATGACATTACTCAAATCTGTTGAAGCAGGGGCAGACATAATAGACACCGATGTATCAACATGGTCATGGCTGACAGCCCATCCTCCAAATGAAACAATGGTTTATGTTCTTAAAGAGTTTGGCTATGAAACAAAAATAAATCTTGATATTATTGAAGAGGTTGCAGAGTATCTAAAAGAAGTAAGGAAAAAATACAAAAAATACGACACAGCTGAGAAATGGCCTGATTCTCAGGTTCTAATTCATCAAATTCCAGGTGGTATGATGTCTAACTTTGTTGCACAGCTTAAGGAAAATGATGCCCTTGATAAGCTTGATGAAGTTAAAAAGGAGGTTGCAAGGGTTAGAGAAGACCTTGGATATCCTCCCCTTGTTACTCCAACATCACAGATTGTTGGAACACAGGCTTTACTGAATGTTCTCCAGGGTGAAAGATACAAGGTAGTTACAAAAGAAACAAAGGATTATGTTAAAGGACTTTATGGAAGACCCCCAGCACCGATTAAACCAGAAATAATTGAAAAAATTATAGGAGATGAAAAACCAATAGAAGTTAGACCTGCTGACCTTCTGGAGCCAGAACTGGATAAATGCACAGAAGAAGCTCAAAAAGTCGGTGCAAGAAGTGAGGAAGATATAATTTCTTACTGCCTGTTCCCACAGGTTGCAAAAGAGTTCTTTGAATGGAGAGAAAAATTTGAGAAAGGAGAAGCTCTACCTCCTGAAATTGAAGAGATTACTGAAGAGGAAGCCTGCACAACAAAGGCACCAATTGAGTTTAATATAACCCTTCATGGTGAAACATACCATATCCAGATTGCAGGTGTAGGAAGCCCAGTTGAAGGTGGAACCCCTTATTTTGTCCGTGTTGACGGAAGACTTGAAGAAACAATAGTCCAACCGATTAGAGAAATTGAAGTTGGTGAAAAATTGGAAACTCTTCCTGAAGGTATTCCAGCAAAAAGACCAAAAGCTGTTGATGTTGGAGATATAAGCTCTCCAATGCCTGGAAAGGTAGTTTCTGTAAAAGTTTCACCTGGGGATAAGGTTAAAAAAGGTGATGTTCTTCTGATTGTTGAAGCTATGAAGATGGAAAATGAGATACATTCTCCGATAGATGGAACAGTTGAAGAGGTTTATGTCAGGGAAGGTGACCAGGTTAATCCAGATGAATGTCTGATGAAAATAGTTCCTTAAAAATAAAAAAGGGGGCTTTAAAGCCCCCTTAAAAAATTTTATTCTTCTCCTTCATACTCCCATTTTCCAGTCATAAGGTATTCATGGATAGCTTCTGCAGCGTCTCTACCATGTCTTACCGCAACAACAACAGTATCTCCACCATTTACAACATCTCCACCTGCAAATACACCTTCAATATTTGTTCTAAATTTGCTATCAACTGTGGACAGGTTGTTCCATTTATCTATTTTTAATCCTGGAACATCTTTGTAAGCAAGAGGGTTATCTCCCTGACCAACGGCCATTATAACTGCATCACATTCTATAATGTGCTCTGAACCTTCTATTGGCTTAGGTCTTGGTCTTCCTCCTTTTTCATCTGGAACAAGCTCCATTTTAATGCACTTAAGACCTACAACCTCTCCTTTATCATTTCCAACAACTTCAATTGGTTGTGTAAGCCAGTGCAGAATTGCTCCTTCATCAGCCAGGTGGTCCCATTCTTCCTGTCTTGCAGAAGAAGTTTCTCTGGTTCTTCTGTAAACAAGGTGTGTCTCATTTCCAAGTCTTATGGATGTGTATACACAGTCAGCTGC
>JALWLQ010000030.1 GCA_027084095.1 Persephonella sp. | reverse complement strand
ATAACAGGAATACCGATTGAAACAAGTTTTTCCACCAGAGGTGCTATTTCTTCTCCACCTTCAACCTTAACTGCATTTGCCCCTGTTTCTTTCATTATTCTACCTGCATTTTTTACAGCTTCCTCTTGACTGACCTGATATGTTAAAAATGGCATATCAACCACAATAAAAGTGTCAGGTGCTCCTTTTCTCACTGCTTTTGCATGGTATATCATATCTTCAAGGGTTACAGGTAATGTGGTATCAAGCCCCTGAATGACCATGCCAAGAGAGTCCCCAACAAGAATACAATCCACCCCTGCTTCTTCACATATTTTTGCAGACCAGTATTCATAGGTTGAAATCATTGTAATTTTTCTGCCGTTTTTCTTTGCCTCTATAAACTCATTTATACTTTTCATTTTTTCACCTTAAATCACAGGCTTCCCTGTTTATTTCTATTTCTTCCTCTTCTTTTGGGATACCAAAATTATCCCTTATCTGCCCATTTCCAAATATTACAAATTTAGGAATAGTAAGCTCTTCAAGACCCATTGGACCCCTTGCATGAATTTTGTCTGTGGAAATTCCCATTTCTGCTCCCAGACCAAACTCATAGCCGTCTGTAAATCGGGTTGAGGCATTTATATAAACTGCCGAGCTATCCACTTCGTTTATAAATCTCATACCTTTTGTGTAATTTTCTGTAACTATGGACTCTGAATGATTTGAACCGTATTTGTGTATAAAATCAATGGTTTCGTCAAGGCTGTCAACCACTTTTACAGCAATTATCAGGTCTAAAAATTCTTCATAATAATCCTCTTCTGTTGCTGGAACTATTTCTGTATCTTTTGCTTTTGGATGGTCTTTTAAGATAGACAGAGAAACCTCATCACATCTCATCTCCACACCGGCTTTTCCATAGTAATAGGCAATTTCCGGAAGGAATTTTTCTGCTATCTCCCTGTGAACTATTAAATTTTCTATTGCATTACATACCGATGGTCTTTGAACCTTTGCATTATAGGCTATATTAAGAGCTTTATCCATATCCGCTTCATTATCTATATACAGATTACATACACCTTTGTAATGCTTGATAACAGGCATTTTTGCCTTTTCTGCGACTGCTCTTATAAGACTTTCTCCACCTCTTGGAATAACAACATCTATATACTGGTCAAGTTCAAGAAGATGATTTACAACTTCTCTGTCTGTTGTATCAACGAACTGGATAGCTTCTTCTGGAAAGCCTGTTTCTCTTGCTGCCTGTTTAAGAATATCAACCAGAATTCTGTTGGAATTTATTGTTTCGCTTCCACCTTTAAGGATAACTGCATTGGAAGATTTCATACATAGTGCTGCTGCTTCAATAGTAACGTTTGGCCTTGCTTCATATATTATCATTATTGTTCCAAGGGGAACTCTCATTCTACCTACTTTAAGGCCATTAGGCCTTGTCCACATTGATATAATTTGACCTACAGGATCAGGTAAGGAAGCAACTTCTTTTAGGACATCCACCATTCCATTAATTCTTTTTTCATTGAGGGTTAGCCTATCAAGTAGTGCTCTGGAATAACCTTTCTTTTCAGCTTTTTCAAGGTCTTTCTGGTTTTCCTTTTGCAGTATATCCTTTTTTTCAAGAAGGAGTTCTGCGGCTCTTAAAAGGGCTTTATTTTTTATATCTGTATTTATTTGCCTCAGGAATTTCTGGGATTTTTTTGCCTTCTGGGCAATATTTTCCGCATATATTTTAAGATCCATTGGTTCCTCCAAGGATAAATTTTGATATTTAAATTATAAGAAATTATTGATTTTCCATAAAGTTTTCGTAATAGGTTATAGCTTCAAGCTCTGCGGAAAGGAGGTCTTCAATAGCAAGGCCAGTTTTATTCAGATGCTCAACTGCTTCATTCAAGTTATCTTTTTCAATAGACTCAATTGCTTTTAGCAGATGTCCAAGGGTTCCTTCATATTTCGTTAAAGCAAGCTTTATATCATCCTCTATATAAAGCTCTTCCACTATCTCTTCCATTGGTTTATTCAGAATCACATCAATAAGGGACAACATTCCAGTTATATAAGCTTTATCCATAAATGTAATATCTGAACTAATTTTAGAAACAAGGATTTCCATCATTTTGCCACGGATTACAGCCCTTTCCAGTAATGGATTAAGTTTTACATCTCCACCTTCAGAAGCAAAAAGCTGTAATATGACCCATTTCTGAATGTTTGAATATCCAAGAATAGATAAAGCCTGTCTTATGGAGTGTATTTTGTGCCTTAAATAAAAGAAAGGCGAGTTGATAAATTTTAGTAGTTTATATGCAAGGTCTGGATATCCTTTAATGAATCTTTCTATTTCAGAAATATCCTGTTCTAAAATAGCCATTTTAAGAAGTTTCATCAAAGCCATTTTATAGGACGATACCTGTTTATTCTTAAAAACAGATGGCTTTTCAAAGAAAAATCCCTGAAAATAATCAAATCCCAGTTCTTTTGCAAGAATAAAATCCTTTTCAGTCTCAACTTTTACAGCTATTAGTTTTAGAGGATATTTTTTTAAAAATTCTACAGCCTCTTTAAGTTCTATATCTGAATACTCTTTGATATTTAGCTTTACATAATCAACTATCTCAAAAAGAGGTGTCAGGAAGTCTGACATTTTTACATCATCAAGGGCTACTTCAAAACCCTTTTTCTTTACCATATGTATACTGTCTATAATGAATTTGTTCACTTTATCTATTTTTCCTATTTCAAGAACAATTTTGTTTTCAGGTAAAAGTTCTATTAACTCGCCTTCTATGAATTCTGGGGTTACATTGATAAATCCCCTTTTATTACTAATAATATCCTTGAAATCCATATAAGACATTATGTTCATAATCACACGGGCAGTGGCTTCAATACTGTCCTTTATAACTGCGTAATTATCCTCTTTATCTCTAAAAAGCAGTTCATATCCGAAAATATTTATATTCTTATCTAATATGGGTTGCCTTCCTAAATATATCTCTTTCATCGAAAACCCTTATATGGTCTTATATTAAATTATCGTAAATTTTAATAGTTATCGTTAATTCAATTATAGTATATAATTTGAAAAAAAAGATGGGGTTTTCCAATGAAAAAGCTGAGATTATGCCTTGCCCAAATAAATTCCACTGTTGGAGACCTTGAAGGAAATACCCAGAAAATAATAGATGCAATCCATGAAGCACAAAAACATGAGGTCGATATAATAGCTTTTCCAGAGCTGGCTATAACAGGATATCCCCCTGAAGACCTATTACTAAAACCTGCTTTTATAAACAAAAATCTTGAGCTTTTAAAAAAAATAGCAAAAGAAAGCAAAGACATAATCTCAATTGTTGGTTTTGTTGATAAACAAGAGGATATTTTTAATGCAGCAGCTGTATTACTAAATGGTCAAATTCTCACAAAATATCACAAAAACTTTTTACCAAACTACGGAGTTTTTGATGAGGTTAGATATTTTCAGAGAGGGAATGAGATAACTCTGTTAAATATTGAAGGCTATAAGATTGGTCTTTCTATCTGCGAGGATATCTGGTATCCGGAAAATCCGATTAATATTCAGGCTATAGAAGGAGCAGAGCTTGTTATAAATATAAATGCTTCCCCGTATCATATAGGAAAAGTCAAAGAAAGAGAAGATATGCTCAAGGTTAGAGCACGGGACAATCTGATATCCATTGCTTATGTAAACCTTGTAGGTGGACAGGATGAGCTTGTTTTTGATGGAAATAGCTTTGTAGTCGGTGCAGGAGGAGAAATTCTGGCAAAAGGTCTTGCTTTCCAGGAAGATATGGTCTATTGCGATATTGACCTTGATTCAATTTTCAGAAAACAGCTTAAAGACAACAGGCTAAGAAACCTAAGGGCACAATACAAAAGGGAAGAGAGAGTAATAGAAGTCTTTACGGACTATAAAATCAAGGACAAGTTTGAGGTTATCCCCCAGAGAATAGAGATGGAACAGACAGAGGCAGAAGAAATTTACTCTGCCCTGGTTACAGGATTAAGGGATTACATAAAGAAAAATAATTTTGAAAAAGTAGTTATAGGGCTCAGTGGAGGAATAGATAGTTCCTTAACTGCAACTATTGCCGTTGATGCCCTTGGAAAAGAAAATGTAAAAGGTGTGCTGATGCCTTCCCAGTATACATCTAAAGAGAGTATTGAGGATGCAGAGCAACTGGCTAAAAATCTTGGTATAGAGACTTTCATATTGCCAATAACAGATATATTCCAGAAATATCTGGAAGAATTATCCCCTGTATTTGAGGGAAAAAAACCAGATACTACAGAAGAAAATCTTCAGGCACGGATAAGAGGAAATTTACTTATGGCTTTATCCAACAAATTTGGCTGGATTGTTATTGCAACAGGAAACAAATCAGAGATGAGCGTAGGATATGCAACTCTTTACGGAGATATGGTTGGTGGCTTTGCTGTCCTGAAAGATGTTTATAAAACAAAGGTATATGAACTTGCTCAATACAGGAACTCAATATCTCCTGTTATCCCAGAAAGAGTGCTGGAAAAACCACCTTCAGCAGAGCTTAGACCAGACCAGAAGGATGAAGATGAGCTGCTACCTTATGTAATCTTAGACCAGATAATCTACTACTATGTAGAAGAGGATTTACCTGCCGAAGACATAATAAAACTTGGATTTGATAAAGAAAGTGTGGAAAAAGTCATAAAAATGATAGACAGAAATGAGTATAAAAGAAGACAGGCACCAATAGGAATAAGAATAACAAAAAGGGGTTTTGGTAAAGACAGAAGAATGCCAATAACAAATAAATACAGGGAGATATAAAATGAGGGATTTAGCAGCATTTATTTTGGCGGCAGCGGCATCATTTGCGTTTTTTTACCGACTTTTCAGCAAGAAAAAACAGGGAACAAAGCAGATTGATATTGAACAACCAGAAGAACTAAAACCCTTTGCACCTTCTGGAAAAATGGTAGAAGTGCTAAAAAGATTTAATGAGATGAAGCAAAAAATATAATTATCTGTGTCTATCTACACCTACTTTTTCGCAATACTGGGAAACAGGGCATTTAGAGCAAAAAGGGGATACCGGTTTACATATAGTCTGACCAAAGGCAACAAGCAGGTCATTTATTTTGTTCCAGTATTTTTTAGGAACTTTTTTCATTAACTCCTGCTCTGTTTCCTCTGGTGTTTTTGTTTTTACAAATCCAAGTCTGTTTGTAATCCGGTGAACATGGACATCAACACATATTGCAGGTTTATTAAATGATAGAGCAAGCACCAGATTTGCCGTTTTCCTACCAACTCCAGGAAGTTTTAAAAGCTCTTCAAGGCTGTCGGGCACCTGACCGTTGTATTTTTCAACAAGGATACGGGATATTTTTTTAATTGTTTTTGCCTTATTTCTATAAAACCCTGCTGGATATATTGCTTTTGCTATTTCTTCCTCTGACAGCTTAAGCATATCATAAGGATTGTCTGCCAGTTTAAATAATCTTTCTGAAGCTTCAGCTGTTACTTCATCTTTTGTTCTGAGACTTATTATTGTTGATATCAAAATCTGGAAAGGTGTCCTGTGCTCCCTTTTAGCCATTAGAGATACAACAGGAGCATTCCATTTTGGGAATTCCTTTTCCAGTATATCAAGCACTTTTATAAAGGTTTTGCTGTCCATAAAAAAAGATTATACTAAATGTATGGGTGTGCTTGTTACTATTTTAGTTATTTTTATAAGTTTAGGTTTTTTCTTAAAACCAAAGGCAGAGGATATATATCCCAATACATTTTATCCGGGAAGTATTCATATCTTAAAAAACACAACAGGTTCATATATAGAACTAAAAACAAACTATGGAACATTTAGATTTCCTATAAAAGATAAGAATGCATTTTTCGCAATTCCCTATGGAACTAAAGGAATGGCCATTTTAAATGTTGTAAAAGATGGTCAGGTGGTTTATCGACGATATTTGATTATAAAAGATAAGTATTTCAGAGTTTCCAGAATACATGTTAGAAAAAGAAGGTTAACCAAGAAAGTTTTAAAAAGAATATACGCGGAACATAAGCTTCTAAGAAAAATATTTAAAACCTATACTCCTAAAAAATTTACAGAGAAGCACTTTATAAAACCCCTTAGATACCTGAAGATATCTACACCATTTGGAGCAAAAAGGATAATCAACGATACAAAAAAATCTATCCACTGGGGCACTGACTTTAAAGCCCCCAGAGGTGAACCTGTTTTTGCATCTCTTACAGGAAAAGTAGTATTGGCAAGGGAGCTTTACTATACAGGGAATACAGTAATTATTGACCATGGTCTTGGCCTTTATACCCTTTATGCCCATTTATCAAAAATCTCTGTCAAAGAAGGCCAGATGGTAAAAGGTGGACAGATTATTGGGAAAGTAGGTTCAACAGGGAGGTCAACAGGACCCCATCTGCACTTTGGGGTTTATATAAACGACATAAAAGTTGACCCGATGTTAGCTTTAAAACTGAAACTGTAATATATTGTTAAAAAATTTTTTTCAGGGGAAAGGAATGTCAGAAAAGAAAGAAAATATCACCCCTATGCTTGCCCAGTATCACAGAATTAAAAATGAGTATCCTAATGCCCTTGTTTTATATAGATTAGGTGATTTTTATGAGATGTTCTATGAAGATGCATATATCGGAGCCAGAGATTTAAATATAGCTCTTACCAGAAAGAAGGTTGGAAAATCTGCAGATATCCCAATGTGTGGAATTCCCTATCATGCTGCAGACAGTTATATTAGCCGACTTGTTGCAAAGGGTCATAAAGTCGCAATATGTGAACAGCTTGAGGATGCCTCAAAAGCCAAAGGAATAGTCAAAAGGGATGTAATTAGAGTAATAACCCCGGGGACATACTTTGAAAACGAAAAGCTGAAAGCCGCTCTTGTTTCAATACTCCCAGAAGGAAATAAATACGGAGTTTCATACATAAACCTTTCTACAGGTGAGTTTTTTGCTACAACAACAGACCTTGATGGCTTAATAGCATTTCTGGGAAAATTCCAGCCAAAAGAGATACTACTTCCTGAAAACACAGAAATACCGGAGATAAAGGAAAATTTCAGAA
>JALWLQ010000029.1 GCA_027084095.1 Persephonella sp. | reverse complement strand
TCTCCTTCAATTTCCTTAACTTCCACTTTATCTGGGTGGTCTACCAGAGATTTTGCCACGAACTCTACCAGTTCCTGTAGTTTGCTCATCGGACTTCCCTCCGTTTAGATTTTCTGTTTCAGTTTAAGATTTTACTGTTTCTTCTTCTAAGCCAAACTGCTTTAATATTTTTAATGCTCTTTCTGTAGGCTGTGCACCTTTTGCAAGCCATTCTTTTGCTTTTTCTACATTTATGTTTCCAGTTTTTAATATTGGGTCATAAGTTCCAATATAATCAATATACTTGGATTCCCTTGGGGCTCTGCTGTCCATTACAACCATTCTGTAAACTGGGTGTTTCTTTCTTCCAGCTCTTGAAAGTCTTATCCTTACCAAGTTTTCACTACCTCCTGTTTTTAAAATGGTAAATTAGGCATATTGAACGGAAGTTTCATTTTACCAGATTTTTTGAATTTTTTCATCATTTTCTTCATTTCTTTGTATTGTTTCAGCACTCTATTTACATCCATTATTGTTGTTCCACTACCTCTTGCTATTCTTCTTTTTCTACTTCCGTTAATTATGTGGGGATTTGCCCTTTCTTCAGGGGTCATTGAGTTGATTATTGCTTCTATTTTAATAAACTGTTTTTCATCAACTTTAAGGTCTTTTATTTTTGAGCCTATTCCTGGAATCATTTTTAGCACATTCTCAAGGGGTCCTAGGTTTCTAATCATCTGGAGTTGTTCCCTTAGGTCATCAAGGGTAAATTCAGCATTCATAACCCTTTTTGCCATTTCTTGAGCTTTTTCTTCATCTATTGCAGCCTGCATTTTTTCCATTAATGTTTGAATATCACCAAGTCCAAGTATTCTCTGGGCTATTCTGTCAGGATGGAAAGGTTCAAAATCTTCTATTTTTTCTCCAACACCGATAAATTTGATAGGAACTCCCAGAACTTTTCTAACAGAAAGGGCTATACCACCTTTTGCATCACCATCAAGTTTTGTGAGGATTACACCTGTTAATCCCAGTCTTTTATGGAATTCCTCTGCTGTGTTTATAGCATCCTGACCCTGCATTGCGTCTGCTACATATAAAATCTCTGCAGGGTGGACTTTTTCTTTTATTTTTACAAGTTCATCCATTAATTCTTCATCAATATGAAGACGACCGGCTGTATCCAGGATTATATGGGATAAACCTGCATCTTTAGCTTTCTGGATTACCTTTTCTGTAAGTTTTACAGCGTCTTTCTCTTCTTCGTCTATAAAACAGGGCACGCCAATTGTTTCTGCAAGCGTGCATAGCTGTCTTCCAGCTGCCGGTCTTCTAACGTCGGTTGATACTACTCCAACTGCATATCCCTTTGATTTAAGCCATCTTGCAAGCTTACCTGCTGTTGTTGTTTTACCTGTTCCCTGAAGACCAACAAGCATTATAACTGTGGGGGGTTTTTCTGATTTGTTGAGAGGTGCTTCTTCACCTAAGATATTCAGCAGTTCATCATATATAAGTTTTATTACTGTTTCACCGGCATTAAGCCCTTTTATTACTTCCTGACCTACTAACTTTTGCTTAACATCATTTAAAAACTGTTTTACAACGTCTATATTTACATCAGCTTCTAATAAAGCTCTCCTTATATCCTTAAGAGCCTCATCTATTGTTTTTTCATCAAGCTTTTTTACCCTTTTTAATTTTTCAACAACATTGCTGAATTTTTCTGTTAAAAGCTCAAACAACTTTCACACCCCTTTTTAGATTTAATGATTTAAAATAAATATTATCACATAACTATGGTTTAATTGATTAAATATTGTTAAGAATTAAGATTTTTCAAGTTTTGAGGTGGATTAATGGCTCGCAGAATTTTTCTGTTTTTTCTTCTATTAATACTTCCAGTTTTTGGGGAGGAAAAGGTGATTAAAAATATTTTGCCAAATGGTGTAACTATTTTATTTAAACAGACAGAGGGAGAAGGGATTATTGCTGGAACCATTTTTATTAAAGGGGGTTCAGTAGAAGACCCAGAAGGAAAAAAAGGTCTAACCAATCTAACGCTGGCACTTCTCCTGAAAGGTAGTAAAAATTTTTCTGCATTCCAGATAAACAAAGTTTTTGAGGATAGCGGAGGATATATATCAACTTCTGTTGGAGAGGAATACTCAACAATAGAGTTTGCTTTACGGGTAAAGGATTTTCAAAAGGGAATGGAAGTAATAAAGGATATGATTTATAACCCTCTATTTCCTGAAGATAAACTTCAGATGGAAAAAAGGAATGTTATTGCCCAGATAAGAGCTAAGAAAGAAGAAGGATTTTCTTATGCCTTTGATGCACTCAGAAAAGAAATGTATAAGGGCACCCCTTATCAGTATTCTCCTATGGGAACTGAGGAGAATGTTTCAAAAATAACTATTAAAGATATCCAGAAAAGATGGAAACAGCTGCTAAATGGTAAAAGGTTTGTTGTTTCTGTAGTGGGAGATATCTCTTATTCGGAAGCAGAAAAATATCTGAAAGACCTTTTAACTGATTTGCCTGTTAAGGAGTATAAATTCCCCCATTATGATTACAGACTAAAAGGAAAAAAATGTAAAACATTAAAAAGGGAAGGTGCACAATCAACAATTTTGTTTGCCTATGAAGCCCCAACAGCTTTAGATAAGGAATATTTTGCTATGAAAGTTCTAAACGGAATTTTAGGTGATGGATTTACATCAAGGCTGTTTCAGGAACTTAGGGAGAAAAGAGGCCTTGCCTATGCAGTAGGTTCATTTTTCCCAACAAGAAAAAATATGGGAAGGTTAATTGCTTATATTGGAACTGCACCACAAAAGACAGAAAAGTCTGTTAAAGGAATAGAAGAGGTTGTTGAAAGTATAAAAAATGGAATTACAGATGAAGAAATTAAAACAGCAAAAGAAAAAATCATAGGTCATTTCCTTATGGAACACCAGACAAGAGCAAAACAGTCATGGTATATAGGCTGGTTTGAAATTCTTGGATTAGGTTATCAGATGGATAAAGAATACCCAGAGAAGATAAATAAAGTTACTAAAAAACAGATACTTGAAACATGGAAAAAATATATCCCAACAGGATATAGATGTGTAATCGTAAAACCTTAGGAGGTTTGGAATATTGATATGGTTCACTGAATACTGGACAGACGGCGTAGGCCTCACAATTAAGGCAGATGAGGTTAAAAAAATTAAATCAAAATATCAGGAAATAGTTGTTTTAGACACACCACAGTTTGGGAAAGTGCTTATACTTGACGGGCTTGTTCAGACCACAGAGAAAGATGAGTTTATTTACCACGAGATGCTGGCACATCCTGCTATGGTTATGCATCCAGAGCCGAAAAGGGTGCTTGTTATAGGCGGTGGTGATGGAGGAACAGTTAGAGAAGTTTTAAAACACCCATCTGTTGAAGAGGTTCATTTATGTGAGATAGATGAAGAAGTAATCATTGTTTCTGAAAAATACTTCCCTACCATATCAGAAAAATTAAAAGACCCTAAAGTAAAAATATTTATAGAAGATGGAAATACTTTCTTAGAAGAAAGAAAAAACTATTACGATGTAATCATAATGGACTCCTCTGACCCTGTTGGAGCTTCTGAGGTGCTTTTCAGTGAGGAGTTTTATAAGAAAGTAAAATCGTCTCTCAGAGACAAAGGAATTATGGTTGCCCAGACGGAGTCCCCTATATTACAGGAAAATTATTTTAAAAATGCAGTATCCCAGATAAGAAAAGTATTTAGAAATACAGGTGTTTATCTGGCTTATGTCCCAACATATCCATCAGGGATGTGGAGTTTTACTATAGCTTCAGATTTCATAGATATAACCGATACCACCAGAAATACAGAAAGGGTTAAGCAATTGAAAACTAAATACTTTTGTGATAGCATATATGCTTGTCTTTTTGCACTGCCGCAATTTATTCAGGATATGATAAAAAAATCTTAAGGAGGTAAACAATTGGCAGAAATTTTGAAAAAAATTGCTGACAGAGCTACTGAGAAAACAAATATTAAGCTTATTCCAAGGAACGTTGAGAGGGTTCTTGCTGCACTGCAGGTAACATCAGACTTCTGGAAAGTTGTTGACTATTCAGACCTTCCAGTTCCAGCAGCTTCAGAAATAGTAAAAGGTCTTATTGAAGAAGGCTTTGTAAAAGTTGAAAATGATGAGCTTTATATTACAGAAAAAGGATTTAATCTTATAAAAGAGTTAAACATTCCACCTTATGTTGATTACACATGTCAGGCATGTGAAGGAAGAGGAATTCCTTTTTATGCTAACAAAGACTGGTATAGAACATTTGTTGAGCTGGCAAAAGACAGACCAAAAGCTATTCAGGAGTATGACCAGGGTTCTGTTACCCCTGAAACAACAATCTCAAGAATTCTTTTCCTTGATTCAAGGGAAGACCTTAGAAACAGAGATATTCTTGTAATGGGAGCAGAGGACGACCTTACAGGTCTTGCAGTTGCTTTAACAGGTCTTGCAAGAAGAGTTCTTATACTTGATATTGATGAAAGGGCGATTGATTTTGATAACAGAATATTCAAAGAGCTTGGAATAGATAATGCTGAAGCAATCAGATTTGACCTGAGAAATCCATTCCCAGAAGAATGGATAGGTGCCTTTGATGTGTTTATAACAGACCCACCAGAAACAGTTAAAGCATTTAAAGCATTTATTGCAAGAGGAATTGCTGCACTTAAAGGGGAAGGTTCAGCAGGATACTTTGGATTAACCCTGAGAGATTCTTCTCTAAACAGATGGCAGCAGTTCCAGAAGGCTTTATTAAATGACTACGGAATGGTTATCACAGATATTGTTCAGGACTTTAATGCATATATGAACTGGGAATACCACGAAGAAACAAGGGCACAGAAGGTGGCACCTGTAAACAAAGGACCATCAGATATATGGTATCGTTCTGCATGGTACAGAATAGAAGCTATGCCAGGTTTCAGAGGAGAAAACGAGCAGATTAAAGATGAAGTATTTAGAGAGCTTTACTTAGACGAAGAAGGCTCAACAACATAAATCAAAAGGGGCTTCAAAGCCCCTTTTTTATTTTCCTTTCAATCAGAAAAATCATATTTTATTTTCATTCTTCCAATATAATATTTTCTAATCATCTTTTCCCAAAGGAGAAAAAATCTTGATTATAGATACAGTATGCACCTATTGTGGTGTAGGCTGTGATATATCTTTCAGCCTTGATGATGGTCAAATCATAAAAGCCTTTGCAAAAAAGGAAGGGGAAGTATCCCTTGGAAAGCTATGTATAAAAGGTCGTAAAGGCTGGGAGTATCTATATTCTCCTTATAGGATAAAAAAACCCAGAATAAAAAAGGAGTTTATAGAAAAGAATAAGGAGTTTTTCCCATCTTATATAAAGGGTAGATTAAATACACTAATTGATTTTGACCAGAAATTTTATGAAGCAGATTTTGACCTTGCTTATGATATAGCTGCATGGAAATTAACTCAGATTAAAGAAAAATATTCTCCTTACGCAATAGCAGGTATAGGTGGAGCACGAACAAACTGTGAAAGTGCCTATTACTTTCAGAAATTTATTAGAAGGTATATAGGTTCTCCTCATATTGATAATTGTGCACGTGTCTGTCATTCTCCGTCCCTGAAGGGAATGAGAACAACTATCGGGGAAGGTGCTGCAACAAATCCTTTTAATGATATTTACAACACAGAATTTTTAATTGTGATAGGCTCAAACACAACAGAAGCACATCCTATTGTGGCAAACAGAATTCTGGATGTGGTCAGGGAAGGAATTCCCCTTGCAGTAATAGATGTCAGGGAGATACCATTATCAAAATTTGCCACCTATCAGCTCACTATTCCCTTTGAAACCAATCTCCTTGTCCTGAATATGATTGCAAGGGTTATTATTGAAGAAAATCTTTACAATAAGCAGTTTATAAAGGAAAGGGTAAAAGGATTTGAAGAATATAAAGAAAAAATACTTAATGACCCTTATACAGACCCTGACCTGTTTCTAAAAATCAAAGGGTATGAGGACTTACCAGAAAAAATACGACAGGTTGCAAGACTTTATGCCACAAAAAAATCCATGATACTCTGGGGGCTCGGAGTTACTGAGCATATAGATGGTAGTTATACGGTGATGGCAATTACTCATCTTGCCCTTTTAACAGGAAATATCGGGAAAAAAGGTGCAGGACTTATGCCACTTCGGGGACAGAATAATGTTCAGGGTGCCTGTGATATGGGCTGTCTGCCATACTACGACCCTGATTACAGGACACCACAGGAAATAGGTCTTATGACCCCTGATATCATAGATGCAATTTTAGAAGGAAAAATAAAAGCCATTTATAACATAGGCGAGGACATTGCCCATATACATCCTAACCAGAATAAAATTCATAAAGCTTTAAAACAGCTTGAGCTTTTAATTGTAAATGAACTATTTCCAAACGAGATTACAGAGTATGCAGATATTATTTTCGGAGTAAAAAGTGCTTACGAAAAAGAAGGTGTTTATGTGAATGCAGAAAGAAGACTTCATCTATCCCAGCCTGTTATAAACTCAGACCTGCCTGATGACTGGCAGGTTTTAGATGAAATAGCCAGAAGAATGGGGATAAATACATCCTATAAAAATTCTGAGGATGTGTGGAATGAAGTAAGGAAAGAAGTACCGGAAAGGTTTTCAGGGGCTTCCTATGAAAAGCTCAAACAAAACAGGCTAAGAGGCTTACAATGGCCTGTTAAAGAAAATGATACCCCTATCCTGCATATAGACAAATTCAGGACACCAGATGGGTATGGAAAGTTTTATTACAAACAATGGGAAAAACGGGGAATGGTTGCCGAACTACTGGAGGAAGATGGATTTTCTGACTTTTTCCTGACTACAGGAAGAGCCTTAATCCATTATAACAATGCTGCTCAGACCAAAGAGTGTCTATCTCTTATATCAAAAATGAATGAGGATAAACTGTTTGTAAGCGAAGAAGATAGGGAAAGACTTAATAATGCTCAGAAAGCAATTCTAAAATCCCAATATGGAAAGTCAGAAGTTCTAAACATTGAGTATGTTCCGTGGCTAAAAAAAGGAACTTTATATACAACTTTTCATTTTGCAAAAAGTAAAATTAACTTTCTGTTTGGAGATGAAGCAGACTTTTTCGTAAAAACAGCAAGATTTAAAGCTGTAAAAGTAAATGTATTACCTG
>JALWLQ010000028.1 GCA_027084095.1 Persephonella sp. | reverse complement strand
TTTGGAAAAGGTGTTGTGAAATCTATTTCAGGAAACAAAGCAATAGTCATTTTTGAAAATGTAGGAGAAAAACAAATTATTAAAGATTTTCTAAAACCCGCTTAAATTATCGCTTTTCTTTTAAAACTTCTATATTGTTTTTTTATCTATAATCAGTGGTATGTTCTTTTCCTCCTTTCGTAGCTCCTCTATTAATTTAGGTCTGTATAATGATAAAATTTAGATTAAATAAACTTAAGTGATATCTGCTGAATTACATCTTTAGAGTTAGGTCTAACTCCGACATTTTATAGACTGCAAATCTGAGAAAGGTCTATTCTTTCAACTGGAATATTACCAACAAGTATTTCTTTGAATTTTTTGAAGCTCTCAGCCTCATCTGTTATGTATATTTTCCTTTTTCCTGTGCCTTTGAAAATAATGTTGTGTTCATGAAGGAACTCCACTATTGCCTGTGAGGAGTCCACAATTGAGATATGTGGGTAAAGTTGATGGATTGTGTTTTTAAGCAATGGATAATGGGTGCAGCCTAAAATAAGGGTATCAATTCCTTTTTCTATAAGCTCATCAAGATACTCTTTCACAATAAGTCTTGCTATCTCTCCTTCTGTGATACCTTCTTCTACAAGGGGAACAAACAATGGACATGGTTTTTGAAATACCTGGATATCTTTTTTTTCCAACAGATTTTTATAAGAATTACTTCTTATTGTCGCCTGTGTTCCGATAACCCCAACTTTTCCATTTTTTGTATGTCTCAAAGCCATCTCAACTCCTGGTTCAACAACACCAATCACAGGAAAATCAAAATTATCTCTAAGTTTGTCTATAGCATAGGAGGAAGCTGTATTACAGGCAACTATAAGGGCTTCTATTCCAAATCCTGCCAGATAACCTGCCGCTTCAAGAGAATATCTGATTACTGTTTCAGGAGATTTATTTCCATAAGGGACACGGGCAGTATCCCCAAGATAATAAATATCAGCAAGGGGAAATTCTTTTGCTATCTCTTTAAAAACTGTAAGCCCGCCGATACCTGAATCAAATATACCTATACTCATTTTTCTTCTTCCTTGTTTGAATAAACCACCGGTGCATCAGACCACAGCCATTCAAGGTTGTAATACTCTCTAAGCTCAGGAATAAAAATGTTCACCATTATGTCCCCGTAATCTATGGCTATCCATCTACCTTCAGTATAACCCTCAATATGAGAAGGAATTACTCCTTTTTCTTTTAGTCTGTATGTAACCTCATCGCATATAGCCTTGGTATGAATAGGCACATCACCTGATATTATCACCATATAATCCGCTATTGGTGATACTTTCCCTATCTCAAGGGCTACAATATCCTTTCCTTTTTTCTCTTCGGCTGCCTTTATGATTTCATTTAAGATTTCTTTTGTATCTATGGTTTATCCCTCCTTTGCATTTTTTAATAAATCTTTTATATGATTTTTATATTTTGTATCAGGAAATTCTTTTAGCATATGTTTTAGAACAGCTATGCCCCTTTTCTTGCTGTGTTGAATTCGCTCTTCCAGTTTATCTACATGTTTTTGTAGAAGTTCTTTTCGGTTAATTAGAACATTCTTCTTCTCCAGGTTTTTCTCTTTCCGTATTTTATCTTCCAGTTCCTTTATCCTTTGTTTATATTCTTGAATTTCGTCTTTATACTGTTTATCAACATTCAGGAGATTATATCCAATTTTATAAATAACATCTTCTTTGTTAACTAAATCGGCATAATTGTTATAAACCATGTCATAATAAACAACAGCCGAGTAGTATTTTCCAAGATGTTCATACAAATCTGCTATCTCAAGGAGATGTGTCGCTTCCATTTCTTTAGCTTTTCTTATTATTTCATCTGCTTTTTTTGCATAGGGGCTGTCAGGATATTCATCCTTTAATTCTTCTGCTTTATCAAGAGCTTTTCTTACATAGGTTAAGTCCCTATCAGGAGAAGGTGATATCTTTAAATAGGAAACTGCCAGTTTATAAAGAACTTCTGGAACTTGAGGTGCAGTTGGAAAGAGGGATAAGAATTCTTCAAATTCAACAATTGCATCAATGTAATTTTCCTCTTTGTAGTATATATTGGCAAGCATATATCTGGCTTGCATAATGTCTGTTGTCGTCATATTTTTGGCCTTATAAATAGCATTTTTTAAGTATTCTTTTGCTTCATCATATTTTCCTTCTTTATAAAGCTGTATTCCTTTAGGTAAAACTTGTTCTTTGACTACCCCTTTTTCCCCACAGGAAAAAAGTAATCCTGTACAAATCAAAACCACAAAAAATTTTCTCATTTCACTCTCTCTATACTGAACTTATTTATGTTAATATTATTATCAGAAAGTATATCAATTCTATCTATTAATTTCAGGTCTTTAATCAGATTATTTACAGCACGGTAAATTGCAGGATGTACTTTTATCTTTAACTTTACAAATGGTTTCATCTCAGATATTTTTTTCTCTATTTCCAGTAAGATTAAATTTTTGCTCCGAATAAACCCCTGTCCTCCACAGGTAAAACATACTTCTGTAAGCTGTTTTACAAGGCTTTCTTCCAGCTTTTTGCGGGTTAACTCTAATAATCCCAATGATGTAAAATTTTTAATTTTTACCGGTCGTTTATCCTTCTTTACTTCTTCCTTAAAATGTTCTATAAGTGAGTTTTTCTTTTCTATATCTTTCATATCTATAAAATCAATAATAATAATTCCCCCTAAATCTCTCAGTCTCAGATGCTTTGCAATTTCTTTAATTGCTTCCAAATTCGTATGGTATGCTGTTTCTTCAAGGGATTTATGTTTACAATGGCTACCACTGTTCACATCAATGGATACAAGGGCTTCTGTTTCCTCAATAACTATGTATCCACCATTTGGAAGCCATACATATGGATTTAATATCTTGTGGATTAATTTGTCTATCTGGTAGTAGGAATATAATGACACTTTTCTTTTTCTGTAAGGCTCTAATTTGATATTTTGATTTGGAAAATTTTTTTTAAGATATTCTTTTATTTCTTTTAGCTTTTTTATATCATCAGATATTATTCTGGAAAATCTACCTGCATAATCCCTTAAAATTCCATAAACTTTGCTGGTTTCTTCATAAAGAAGTGAAGGGGTTTTTTTATTTTCTGCAGATTTAGAAATATTATCCCACAAATGCTTAAGGGAAAGGAAATCCTCAATTATGGCTTCATCAGGAGCATCTATAGCTGATGTTCTTATAATAAATCCATGGTTTTCCTCGTTAAAGGGTTCCAAAAGCCATTTTATATGTTCTTTTAGCCTGTTTTTTTCCTCTGGGTCTTCTATTTTCGTGGATATTGATATATAAGGATTATTGGGAATTAAAACAAGATATTTACCAGGTATAGCTATTTTGCAGGATAATTTTGCTCCTTTTGTACCTACGGCAGACCTTTTAACCTGTACAATAATATTTTCATTTACTTTTAATTCTTTTGAACAGTTGTTTATATCCTTTAAAGGAAGGAATGCCTCCCTTTCTTCTCCAATATCAACAAAAGCAGCGTTCATTGCAGGTACTATACGTTTTACTTTTCCTTTATATATATTACCGGATTGTCTTCCAATTTCTTTGTATTCTACACGTACTTCAACAGGCTCCTTTTCCTCATAGATAACATATAGATAAAGGTTTCGGGAAGAAATAATAATAAGCTCTCTATCCACAAAAAAACCTACAGCAGATTTTTTTTAATGATAAATCACAAAGCGGGATTAAATCAAGGAGAAGAAAGATAGGCCAAAGGAGCCTATCTTCTTTTTGAAAAGAATATTAGGAATGTTTTGAAATTTTACCTGCAATAAAGTCTGCGTCTCTTTCAGGGAGTTCTGATACCCATGTCATTAAAGGTTCTTTACATTGTGGCAGCATTACCTGTTTGCATGTATCAATACATTCACCACAGACGATACAAGCTTGAATTCCTTTATAAAAATCGTTGATATAAGCCATTCTTCGTGGGTCAAGAGCCATAGGGCAGTTTTTGATACATTCTTTACATGTTCCACAATCTGCCAGATTAAATTGAGGTGCCATTGTGGGTTTTACTTTATGGTGATATGGAGTAATTTTCTGATAAATTCCTGTAGGACAGAAAGTTCTGCACCATCTTTTTCCTATAAAAACTTCAAAATAAACAACCACAAGAGCAGACAAGAAAGCTGCCCAAAGCCATGGAAACATAGGATTAGTGCTATAGAAAAATACTCTCAAATCTGTAACCCAGTTAAAGAAAAGGGCAAGGAATAAAATAGCAGTAATCAGCGATACCACATAGTACCCTATTTTGCTCAGGGTAGAAGACCTGGGATTATACATTCTTTTTCTGATTACATCCTGTATCTCTGCAACCCATCCACCAGGACATATCCATCCGCAGAATACTCTTCCATTAAAAAGGTTCATAACAATAACCAGAATTGCAAAAAATCCGAGAGACAGAATTACAGGCATAAGACCATCTTCTACAGCAACTTTGTTACCAAAAATCCATGCTTCATCGTGGGCAAGGTCAATTTTTGCTATTTTAAAAACAGGAATAATAATAAGCAATAGAATAACCAGAATATAAACAGTATTCCTTAAAACTGTAAATTTATGAGTTTCCATGAATGATGGTTGGGGGCAGGCAGATGCAGAATTAATTGAAGTAGACATTTAAACTTTACCTCCAAAAATATTTAACAGGCGTTAAAATATTATAGTATATTATAGTATAATTTTGTTAGTTTTTACTAACCAAAAATCCAAAAGAGAGGTTAGAGATGAAAAAAGCCCTGTCCGTTTTTTTGTTTTTTATAGCTGCCATTTTCTTAGCATCCTGCGAAGGTAAAGGAAAACTTGTAATTAAAGAACCTCCTAATGCAGATGTTTACATTAACGGAAAACATGTTGGTAAAACCCCACTGGAAATTGAGCTTAAAGAGGGCAAATACACAGTAGAGGTTGCTACTTCTCCATTTGATATGGAAAGGAAAAAAGATGTATGGGTTTATTTTGACCATACTACAGAGCTTTCATTTAAACCTAAACCAAAAGGACTACTCGTTATAGATACCAAGCCTCAAGGGGCAATTGTTTTAGAAGGTAGAAATCCTATTGGAAAAACTCCTTTCAAAGATAAAATAGATGTTGGCGAACATGAAATAGTCCTGAAATTAGGTTCTGTTGGAACTTCAAGAAAAGTAAATATTCAATACGGTAAAGAAACAAAACTTTTTGTTGACATGGAACATGCTGTTCTCCACTTTAAAGCTGAGCCTTCAGATGCGACTTTATATATAGATGGCAAAGAAATAGGCCAGTTTCCACAAACAGTTAAGTTAGATGAAGGAATTCACAAAATAACAGTTAAAAAAGGTAGTTATGCAGACACTTTTGTTCTAAAGCTGAAAAAAGGAGATGAATACACAGTAAAATACTCACTACAACCTGTTCAATTACCACCTATACAGGCTTATGGACCTGTTGACTTTACACCTGACTTTAAGTATCTGGTTACTCTTGGAAAAGCAGGAATATATTTCTGGGACATTAAAAAATTCAAACCCCAGATTTCCCTTTATGACCCTAAAGATGTAAGAAACTTTGATAAATTCATCAACTACAGTATATCTGAAAACGGTAAATATGTTGCAGGTATTAAACCGATTAGAAAACTGGCTTATGCTCTCCCCCCTGAGCTGAAAAACAAAAAGGTTGATAAAATTCTTGTATGGAACATGGAAACCACCTTCCCTGTTATGTCAAAAATGTATCCTATGGAAGCTATAATAATAGCAATTAGCAAAGACAACACTAAGGTTTATTACATAACAAAAGATGGAAAGGTTAAAATCGCTGACCTTAAAACAGGAGCTATAAAAGGAGAAAAAGATTTAGGACATCAGCCTGCTTGTGGTAAATATGTTGCTGGAAAAATATACATCGGAACAAAAGATGGCTATGTAATCTCCTTTGATACCACTTCTGATAAGATAGAAAAAGCAGAAAAGGTTCACTCTCAAGAAATCACCTCCTTAACTGATAGCAGAGACAAGCAAAATATAGTTACTTCATCCCTTGATGGCACAGTAAACATCCTTGGTTTAGACTTATCTATAGTTAAGAAAATAGAAGCTGGATATCCTGTTTACTCAGCAGCACTTTCCACCGAGAAAGATGAGATTGCCCTTGGAAAAGGCGATAAATCTGTTGAAGTTAGAGATATAAACACAGGTAAAACCCTTTATACAATTGAAAATTTAGTATTTGTTCCAAGGTCTATGGTGTTTGCAAATGAAGAAGTTCTTATCGTAGCTTCTTTAATGGATAATCCTCATATTGATATCTTCAGAAACGGTCACCTTATGAAAAAATGGATACAGACTGTTCAATAGCTCTAAAAGGGGGATTTACTCCCCCTGTTTCTGTTAAAATTTTTTCAAAACAAACTGCAGGTCAGGAGAATGTGTGGAGTATTTGGAGTTTTTAATAATACAGATGCATCATATATGACTTTTTTAGGATTACATGCACTTCAGCATAGAGGTCAGGAAGCAGCAGGTATAGCTGTATCAGACGGATACGATATTAACCTGAAACTTGGAGAAGGCCTGGTAACAAGGGTTTTTTCAGATAAAGACCTTAAAGAGCTAAAAGGCGACCTTGCAATAGGCCATGTTAGATATTCAACTTCCGGTGGTTCAGACCCTAAAAATATCCAGCCATTTTTTGCCCATTTTTATGGGGGTTCTTTTGCAATAGCCCATAATGGAAATCTGGTTAATGCCAGTCAAATAAGAGAAGAGCTTGAAAAAAACGGAGCAATATTCAGGTCAACTTCAGATACAGAGGTATTTGTTCACCTTATAGCAAAAGCCAAAGAACCACCACCTTCACATATTATGCTCCATAAAAATGACAAAGACTTTTTACCTCTTGTTTTTTCTGCCATGTCCAAAGTAAAAGGGGCTTATTCTCTACTAATCCTTCGGGAAAAACAGCTTATTGCAGTTAGAGACCCTTACGGTTTCAGACCCCTTGCACTTGGTAAAAATAAATCAGGTAGCTTCTTTGTAGCTTCAGAAACATGTGCCTTTGATATTATTGATGCTGAATACCTTAGGGATATAAAACCCGGTGAGGTTCTGGTTATAGATGATGCAGGAATGAGGTCATACTTTCCCCTTGAACATACAGAAGAAC
>JALWLQ010000027.1 GCA_027084095.1 Persephonella sp. | reverse complement strand
ATAGTTTTATCACATCCTCGACACTTCCAACTCCCCCTGAGGCAATTACAGGATGTTTGAGATTTTCTGCCAGTTTTTTTGTTCCTTCAATATTGGGACCCACCATAGCCCCGTCCCTGTTAACATCGGTATATAAAAATCCCCAAATATCAAGCTCATCATACTCCTTTGCAAACTCAAGGGGAGTGTATTGGGTTTTTTCCAGCCAGCCTTTTATGGCTACTTTACCATCTTTGGCATCTATACCTACTACAACTTTATTTGGAAAAGCATCAATTATTTTCATAAATTCATCCTTATTGGTATAAGCAAGGCTGCCGATAACTATTCTCTCTACGCCTATATCAAGCATTGTCTTTGCAGCTTCAAAACTTCTAAGACCACCTCCAAACTCAACAGGGATAGAAACTGAAGACACAATTTTTTCAACTATTTTGTAGTTTTTAGGTTTCCCCTCAAATGCACCATCAAGGTCAACAATATGAAGATGCTTTGCTCCTTTTTCTTCCCACTGCTTTGCCACAGAAACAGGGTCATCTCCGTAAATGGTTACAGCATTAGGGTCTCCTTTAAAAAGCCTTACTGCTTTTCCATCTTTTATATCAACTGCTGGAATTATAAAGGATTTCAGTCCCATATCTCCTCCTTGACACCAACCATAAAATTCTCTTTAATTCATTATAAAACAACAAAAATATAAAAAAGTATCTAATGAAGAGTATAACACTGACCCTCAGTATTCAAATAAGCAAAAAATCAGCAGTTAACAAACTACAAAGAGCTTCAAAAACATTTCAGCATTTTAAAAATTTAGTCTACATAACAGCATTAGAATACTTTAAACATACAAAAAGCATAAAACCTTTCTTATCTGTCAGTTTCTTAGAAAAATACATAAAAGGAAAAGAAAGGCTACCATTTGAAAATGAAAAGATAAAAGATTTACAACACCAGTTAATAGATTTATGGCAAAACAGTATTGGTTCAGACACAGCAAAAATGCTTGTTAATGTATTGGTTAGAGAATTTAAATCCATAGTAGAAAAATGGAAAAAAGGAGGAAAGGCAAGTTTGCCACTGCCAAGAAAACTATCAAAACTGCACTATTACACAATAGAAACAAATCCAAATATGATTGTAGATAAAAGAAACTTAAAAGGGAAAAGAAAATCAAACCATATAGTAGTTAGAATAGGAAAAGTTTTTGGTGCACTAAGGATTAAAATACCAGAAGGAATAAACACAAATCATCTAAAACTAATCTGGAGAGAGGAAGGATATATAGATGCTTTATTGAACTATGAACAACCATTAGAAAATGGTCAGTTAGATAAAGATAAATTTATTTCAATAGACATAGGAATAAACAACTTTATATCAGCAGTATCAAATAAAGAAGATGTAAGAAGTTTCATAGTAAATGGAAATCCACTAAAAGCATTTAACCAGTGGGTAAACAAATTATCAGCAAAACTACAAAGTGAAGGAAAAGAAAAAGAACATAAACTCCTCTGGAGATACAGAAACAAAAGAGTAAACCGATTTTTTGCAAGTATAACAAATTTACTTGTTTCGTTGGCTCTAAAAGAGAACATAGGAACAATAGTAATATCAAAAGGCTTAATGGAGGAATATCAAAAAGAAGGAACAAAAGGAAAAAAATTTAATCAAACATTTAGAACTATTCCATTTGGAAAATTCATCCAAATGCTTAAGTATAAATGCGATATAGCAGGAATAGACTTAAAAATCACACAAGAAGAAAGCTATACATCAAAAATATCAGCTATAACTGGAGATTTAGAAAAGAGAGAATTTAACGGCAAAAGGATAAAAAGAGGTCTTTTCAAAGACCATAAGACAAATAAGGTTTACAATGCAGATTTAAACGGGGCATTAAACATAGCAACTAAGGAGTTAGGAGAAAAAGCAAGAGAGCAGTTTTTAAAACTGCCAAACTGGTTAGACAAGTTATCAAGGCCAATAAAACTCAATTTATTCAGCAAGTATTCGGCGAGTGTCTTCAAGGACATAGCCGATAGTAATTCCCTATCAAATGATAGGCGAAGGATACTTTCAGAAACACTTTGTTAGGTTTTATTATGTTTTATAGTGTTTCTGAGGTGTCCTAAAACCTGAAAGCTCTGTATAAAGATATTATTCCTGTTATAAATGCTAAAATCAAAATTATTAGTCCTATGGTTTCTTTTTGAACACTGTAAAAAAGTGCAGAAGCAATTAAAAGTCCTACAAATAGAATTGCAAAAGCTATTTTACCAGTCTGAAGTTTGTAAAATGTCTGGAGTTCTTCCAAATCCTTGAAGACAATCTGGAAGGTCATTCTTTCTCTTAGAATTAGCCTGTATAAGTGCTCAATCTTAAAAATCAAGTAAAAATAAAGCTCTGCTGCATCCCGAACTTCAGATGCTTTCTCCAGAATGTAATCTTTTGTTGAAGTTCCTATAAAATTTTTAAGTCTTTCTGTTGGATTAAATGAAGGGTCAAGTTTTCTTACTGTTCCTTCCAGATTTAAAGCAGCTTTCCCCAGATATGCGACATCATTAGGTAATTTCAGTCTATTTTCCCGCACAAACTCAATAATATCCTCAATCATTTCTCTCAGGTCTATCTCTTCAAGCTTTTTGTTATGGTATTTTTCAAGGAAAAACTGCAGGTCTGTCTCAAATGTGTTGAAATCCGTATATGGAGTAAACATATTAAAGCCTTCATAAAACTGAATTGCAAGGTTTAAATCAAGTGTAATAACGGCGATAATATAATCAAAAAAGTACTTTTTCTTTGTTTTGGAAAGAAATCCAATCATACCAAAATCAACTGCTACAATAGTGCCATCATCTAAAACAAAAAGATTTCCTGGATGAGGGTCTGCATGATATACACCATCTTTAAAAACCATTTTGAAATATGCGTCTGTTAGCCTTTTAGCCAGTTCAACCCTGTCAAGTCCTTTTTTATCAAGGGTTTTAACATCAGAGATTTTTGTTCCTTCAATAAATTCTGTTATAAGGATTTCTGGAGTGGATATATCGTAATAGCATTTTGGAATTTTAAAACCCTCATAATTTTTAAAGTTTTCCTGAAATATTTTTATATTCTGGGCTTCAATAGAAAAATCAGCTTCTTGAAGTGTAACTCTTCTAAACTGGTGTATTACTCCTTTAAGATTAAAATCCTTAACCGAGGGAAAATGTTTTTCCAGAAAATTTACAACCATTTCCATAAGTTGAGCGTCAAGTTCTATTAGCTCTTCAAGACCAGGTCTTCTTACTTTAACGGCAACTTTATCCCCATTTTGTAAATATCCAATATGCACCTGTGATATTGATGCTGAGGCGAGGGGTTTAGGGTCTATATGGGAAAATATTTCATAAAGTCTATCTCCATAATTCCTTTTTAAAATTTCCTCAATAATTTCAAAATCTATTGGCGAAACTCTATCCTGGAGCTTTATAAGTTCATCTATTATATAAACAGGAACAATATCAGGTCTGGTACTTAGTATCTGACCAAGTTTTATAAAAGAGGGTCCCAGTCTTTCCAGTGCTTCTCTAATTTTTCTGGGTTTTACATCTGGTTCAACTTCAAGACCAAAAAGTAGTTTGAAATATTCATAAATATTGTAAAAACCCAGTTTTGAGAGGGTTAAGGATATCTCTTTAAATCGCTTAGCCAGTTTAATCTTTTTCTTAAACATCTATTCCCTGCTCATTAAGAAGCTCTTTCATCTGTTTTGCTACTTTCTGGATTTCCCACTGGGCATGGGGGTCTGTTCTTTTTGTTATGAAATCTTTTATCCAGCTTAGCGTCCCTGAAACAACTATTGTTGTTTTTCTTCCGTGTGGCAGTATAAATCTGGCATCTTCCCTTTTTATCTTACCGTTATAAACAGCAAAATCATAAACAACCTCAGAAATCTGGTCTGTAAGGAGAAACAGGTCTTTGAGGGTTATATCCTGCTTATTTTTAAACCCCTCTAAAAAGTGATTTATCCGCTCTACTGCTTGAGATTTCAGGCTTTCCTTCGCGTCGCTGCTGTTTATCTGCTCCTTCAGGTATAAAATAATAGATAAAAAGTTATCTTTTAAGTTATTCCCATCTACAGAAATTTTAGCCTCTTCAACAGATGGAGGAATTATAAGCAAATTCTGGTCTTCCCGAACATACCTCTGGCTTCTCTGGCTATAGTTTAATGCTGTATGTCTTACAAGCTGATGGGTCATTGTTCTGGAAACATTATCTATATAAAAAACTGCATAGCCGTCGTATTCTTTTAGTAGTCCTATAAGGGTGGTATTTTCCCTTTGTCCAAGGGGTTGTATCGGTATATCAAACTCTGCCATTTTTTCAAAGGTTTTAAAATATTCCTCTTCACTTTTTTCCAGCATATCTTCAAGGTAATGTCTCAGGGAAACTCCAATAACAGTTGGATATTCAGGATTGTAATGGGATTTGAACTTCGTTGCGGCAATTAAAGTGGCAAGCATCCTTGCCTTTTCTTCTTTTGGAAGATTTTTTACTGTTTCTGGTATATGTTTGTTTAATATTTCCTCCGGTAATTGGGATAAATCTTTATAGGCAAACGAGTGCCCAAAAACACTGAAATGCTTGTAGTTTCCAAGTTTTGATAAAAACTTTGCCCTGTCTTCACGGCTTACAACCCGTGGGTCGTTCAGCAGATAATTTAAATCCCCAGATGAATAACATGTTCTTGCGCCTATAGCTGTAAAAGGAATACTTTCCCTGAAATCCTCCAAAGAAAAAATTTCTGTTATTAGCATTAACTTACCCCTTTTAAAACCTGTCTTTTTATATTTTCAACAAAAAATATTGCTTCCTCTTCAGCCTTATAAAAATCTTTCAGGCTAATATTTTTTTCTTTAAGATTTTTCTTTAGCTCATCAAATTTTTCCATTTCCAGTAGATAACATAATTTTAGCATTTCTCCCAGATATCCTTCTTCATTAATAAGGGCTTTTTTTATTTCCTCATCTATATTCAGGTCTGAGAGAACCTCTTCTTTAGGTATTCCAAGGAGAACATCCAGCAAAGATAGAACCCCAGTTAAAAAAGCCATCTCTGATAGATTGTTATCTTCAGATTTTAGTTTTGCTAAGGTTTCCAGTAATTTCCCCCTTAAAAGTGCTGTTTCCAATAATGGGCTATCTATTCCTCCTATTTTTGCGTCTGCATAAAGCATCAACAACACCCATATTTTTAGATTATGGGCACCAAGTATCATAATGGCATGTCTTATATTTTTTATTTTTGATTTCAGGGAAAAATAAGCCGAGTTTACAAATTTCAGGAGATTATAAGTCATATGAACATCAGCTTTTATTATATTTTCTATTTTGTCTATTGATGGGTTTCCTGTGTTAAGTTCTTTTAGGAGATTTAGAAGTGTAACCTCGTAAGGGTCAAATCTTCTGTGGGAAATTATCATAGGCTGGGCAAAAAAATAGCCCTGAAACAGGTCAAAACCCATATGATAAGTTTTATCAAAAGTTTCATAATCTTCTACTTTTTCAGCAATTAGTTTTTTATTGTATTTTTTTAGAAACTCTACGACTTTTTCTAAATCTGTGCCGTAGGTCTGGAGAAGGTCTAATTTTACATAGTCCACATAAGGCAATAACTCAATACTATCTACTGTTATTACAAAATCATCAAGGGCAAATTCAAACCCTTTTTCCCTTAAATTCTTTATTCTCTTAATTATATTTTCATCGGCAGGGGTATTTTCTAATATCTCCAAAACAATATTTTCAGATGGTATGAAATCAAAGATATCATAAAAAAGTAGGTCATAGTTAACATTTATAAATGTTTTTTTTCCTGAAGAAAGTTTTTGTATGCCTATGTTATTGAAAATATTAATTAAGACCCTTGAAGTTGCTACGTTATCGCTTTCCACTCTGGCAAAATCTTCAAAACTTTTTCTATAAAGAATTTCGTATGCTGCTATTTTCTTCTTTCTATCTAAAATAGGCTGCCTTCCTATAAATATGAAATCTTCCATACATCTAACCTGTTTTTAAAATTGATATAATTATAATTGATGGAAGAAATTAAGTTAGGCAATACAAAAATAGTCTTAAAAATAGGAGATATCACAGAAGAAAGCACAGACGCAATTGTCAACGCTGCCAATTCTACCCTTATGGGTGGTGGTGGTGTTGATGGGGCTATTCATAGCAAAGGAGGCTCCCAGATATTAGAAGAATGTAAAAAGATACGCCAGACCCAGTATCCTGATGGATTGCCTACAGGGGAAGCTGTTATTACTACAGGTGGAAATCTAAAAGCAAAGTATGTGATACATACTGTTGGTCCAATATGCGGTGGAAAGTTCGATGATACAAAAAGAAAACTTCTGTATAACGCATACTATAACAGTTTAAAATTAGCTAAACAAAATGGGATAAAAACAATTGCTTTTCCTTCCATAAGCACAGGTGCATATAGATGTCCTGCTGATGAAGCTGCAAGAATTGCATTAAAGGCAGCCATTAATTTCATAAAAAATGAGAACTTTATAGAGGAAATAAGATTTGTTCTTTTTACTCCAGATATTTATGAATATTACAATCAGGCATTGAAGGAAGTTTTGAATGAAACCTGATATAGTTGATATATCAATAGTCCTGATAATAGCCAGTATTGTTGGCTATTACATCTATCTAAGATACAGGGAAGAAAAAAAGAAAAAGGAAGAACAACTTATTCCAACACTTAATTACTACAAAGATAAATTCAGCAAGGAAAAAGTAGAGTATTCAGAAAAAGCCAGAAAGTTTCAGGAAAAAGTAAAAGAGTATAAAAACAAGCTCAAAGAAATAAAAGAAAATGTATTCAGATACAAATGGAATGATGATGAAAAACAGCTCCTGAGAAGACTAAAGGGAACTGATTTTGAGTGGACATTTACAGAACTCCTAAAAATTCTTGATTTTCAGGTATATGAGCCTCCTGTTTATAAAGACCACAATATAGATTTACTGTTAAAGATAAATGACAGCCTGATTTGTCTTGATTTTGTTGATTACCAGCAGGCAAAAAAGATAAATGAGAAGTATATTGATACTTTAATAAAAGGTAAAGACAAATATAAATGTCAGGGTATATGGATTATAAGCAATGGACTTTTTGACCAGAAGATAAAAAATTATATGATAAATAAAGGAGTGCAATTTTTTGAGTATAAACAAGTCATAAAATTTTTTCCCTCTATCAGAATTGTTGAGGATTTTTATGAAATAGAAA